>JBMTWK010000283.1:0-5018 GCA_049452395.1 Prochlorothrix sp.
TACCGGCGCTAGCTAGATGTTGACGCTAGAGTTGGAGGGCAAGGGGACAAGTAGACCTAGGCGTAAGTTTTACACCCATTTTTATACCCATTAGTGTGAGCGTCTCGCTCACAACTGAGCGTCTCGCTCACGACGCGGGCAAGATGCCCGCACTGGAAAGGGGATGGGCATTTCCGCCCTGCTGTACTAGTCTCGCTCACGACGCGGGCAAGATGCCCGCACTGGAAAGGGGATGGGCATTTTCGCCCTGCTGTACTCGTGTGAGCGTCTCGATCACGATACGGGCAAGATGCCTGCACTGGAAAGGGGGAAGAATTTCCGCAATGCTGTACTAGGCGGGGAGCGTTTGAAAGGTTACCACCGGGACCAGATTGCCTTGTTCCAAGCTGCGGAGACCGACCTTGGTCGTAAATGTTTCATATTGAATTGGATCTTGCCCCATCTTGGTTAAATGCTGGTTGAGACGCTCCCAGGCTGCGGCAGGGGAAGGGAGATGGTAGCACAGTTCATAGAGGGTTTTGACCCAGATGGTCAGAACAACCCCATGATCGGACAGGACTAGGGAGTATTCGATCGCATGAGGAGTGTGAAACATGGATTTATCGTCGTTAAGGGTAAGTAGGGGGGGAAGAGTCGAAAAGGGTAAACGGGCACGCTATCCGATCGTGACACGCAGATAAAAGCGGCGATGCCTGAGGGTGAGTTGCAGCGGACTGGGGCGAAGAGCAAAGAACGGGGGCAAAGTCAGCGCAGGGGGCAATCCTGTAGCCGAGAGTGCGGTCTGGGTCTCCGGGTGCCGCAAGACCTGGGTGCAGGTCATTCTTAATTCTTTCTTTAGAACTAAAGTCTAGATCCTCGTACATCTACGGATGACAGGATTGCTCTACCAGTATATGCGTTTTTTAACTTCTGCAAAGAATTTCAAAGATAATTGTGATAGGAATCACATTGATCCAGAGCCTCTTCCATTTGGCAGGGTGCAACAGGCGGGATAGGCTAGAAGCGGGCGAAACCCGATGACATGGAGGCAACCCGTGGATCCCAATCAGTTTCGAGTCATTCAATGGCGCGGTGGGGTGGGCGTATGGCTCACCCTGTTGTTAGTGCTCATTTTTTTAAGTTCCGTCTCCCCAGACTGGCTGATTAATGCCGTCTTGATCTTGATTGGGCTGAGTCTTGCAGCACCGATCGTGCTCTTTTTTGGGGCACGGTGGTGGCTACAGCGGAGTTTGGTTGAAGGCAACTGCCCCGTCTGTGACTACCCGCTCAATACCTTCAAGCAAATGCAACAGGTTCAGTGCCCCAGTTGTGGAGAAATTCTTCAGGTTAACCAGGGCCGCTACCAACGCCCCTCTCCTCCGGGCACCGTAGATGTGGAGGTGGTGGACGTGGTGGATGTGACGGTGGAAACCCTAACGGGGGAGGATTAACGGCCCTACCGCCCTACGGATGTTCCTGTACGGGCACAGTATCAATACGGGATTACACCATGGCCCGCGATCGGTATAAGGGGCGAGGTGTAGGGGCGATCCCCCTGTGGTCGCCCTGGTTGCAGGTGCAGTGCAATCAGTAGGGTCCATACAGGCCCACGGTTCAGAGGCTTACGGGACCGCCCCCTTGAAAACCGTCCCTTACCCTATCGGGTTTCCGCTTTCACCCAAGGTCTCAAGTCGGTAGTCTATAAGAGACTGTTGTCATCTGTTTGAGCCGTCATGAGGTCAACATCCATGGATCAGTGGCTGTTACCAACCTTAAGTGAACTGGTGCAAGCCTCCATTGCCGCCGAAGGGGGACAGAGCACCCACCCCCGCCATACTCCGGGGGACGATCGCCCTTGTCCAGCCACGACCCAGGCTCAACAGGAATGGAGCAGTGCCATTGTGGCCTTGGGGGAGTTGCTGCGAGAGACCCAGGGCAGTCGTAGAGAAGATCCTTGGCTATTGCCCCAGCCCCAACGCGGCTTAGTGCTCTGTGGCCCCTTACCGGTCTTTAATCAGCCCGACTTGCTCACCCAACTGGCAACTTGGATTTTCGTCCCCGATCTGCTGTCCAGTTGGCTCAGCCCCCCGCGCCCGTTGCTGCCCTGCGCCCCAGACCTCACGGATCTGGCCAATCCCTGGCTGCACTACCCCGCCATCCCCGGCTGCCCCCTCCCCCCCCAACTGTTGCCCCTCACCCAGCACGATCCCTTGAATGGGGAGCAGTTTTGTTTAGTCTTAACGCCAGAATTTAGTTTGGTCCTGGTTTTGGACCAAAGTTCCGATCAGTCCGGTGGCTTTCAGTTTTCCTTTGACTCCGACTGTGTTGCCCAGTGCGCCCAGGTGCTCCACGAGCGGGCACAGCAAACCTATCCCCACCAAGCCCAAGCCCTTGCCCACTGGCTCCAACTCTGCCCCCCGGTTGCCCCCGACTATCGCCTCGTCAGTCGCTTTAGCCGCAGCCTTATCGCAGCCCTGTCCCAACTCAAGGACTCTGAAGACGCTCCCGGTTGTGGCGACACGGGCCGATCGTTTGCACCGATGTTTGCCACGGCGAAGGGGCGGGTTACCCAGGTGGGTAAAGAGCGGGTGAGCCAGGAGACCAGGGGGACGGGGACTGGGGGCGGCAAGGCCAGCAGGGGCCAATCGGGCAAGGGGAGCAGCCCCATCAGCGGCCAAGAGGAGACCCTAGAGCTAGATTCGGGCACTTTGGAGGATATTCAGCTTCTCCAAGCCCTCGCCCATGAGGTTCGGACTCCGTTGGCCACCATTCGGACCATGACGCGCTTGCTGTTGCGGCGTAAGGATCTGGCTCCGGAGGTTTTGAATCGCCTCAATGTGATTGATCATGAATGTACGGAGCAGATCGATCGCTTTAATTTGATTTTCCGGGCAGCGGAAATGGTGGCAAAGCCCCAGGCCCAGCCCCAGCCCCGATCGCAACATTTAGCCGCCACGGCCCTCGATCAGGTTTTCCAGGCCAGTGTGCCCCGGTGGCAGAAACAGGCCGAGCGTCGCAGTCTGACCTTGGAGGTATTGCTGCCGCCCCAAATGCCCTTGGTGGTTAGCGATCCGACGATGTTGGAGCAGGCACTAACGGGGTTGATGGAACGGTTTACCCGCCACTTGCCCACGGGGAGCCACATTGAGGTGGAGGTGTCGTTGGCGGGGGATCAGTTGAAGTTGCAGCTTCAGGCCGATAAGTCCAATGTGCGATCGACCCGATCGGCTTTTCCCCCCCTCGCCAACTCCGATCTCGACCCCGACAGCAGCATCCCGGAAACGCCCCAGCCTCAGTTTCGTTCCCTGGGCCATTTGCTGATGCTTCAGCCCGAAACCGGCAGTGTCAGCCTCAATCTCAAGGTGACGAAGAATTTGTTCCAAGCGTTGGGCGGCAAGCTCAAGGTTCGGGAAAAGTCCACGAAAGGAGAGGTTTTAACGGTTTTTCTGCCCCTAGAAGTCCGCTAGGGCCGCCAAATCAGGTTGTTTGTGAAGGTCGATCGATCTCAAAATCTCTACGACGTGTCCGACCAGTTAACCCTCTCCCTGCGGCGAGAAAACGCCCTAGAGCGGGTTATGCAGATTTTGCGGCACTTGGTGGCACTGGGCGCGGAAACCACGCCCCTACATTGATCCCCTGGGAGCATCCCACTTTGGAAAAATCTCGGTAGGGGTCGTGACCTCGTGGCTCCTCTCTGGGGACCAAAACCGGGGCAAGCACGGGGGGTTTGCCCCTACCCAATCGGTTAACCTGTCCCAGTTAGACGGAGTACATCCCCTACATTGGCTCCCTAATTTAAGTAAATTACACTAATCGGCTTCTTTTTCAGCTTTGATCTCTGAATTATCAGGACTAGCCTCTAGTTCAGTAACTTTTTTTGGCTCTGATCCAGGATCAGAGGACTCAGTGGGGGTGGCTTCGATGGGGGTTTCTGTCTGAGCAGACTGAGCTAAATGATCGGATCGCCACTGGCCGAGGGCATAGAAAATCGAACAGCGAATATTCACTTCCCGCACCACCAGGGCACTGAGCCAGAGATTCCAAACCACAACGGTAATACTCGTGGCGATCGCTGCGCCGACGGCCCCTAGGGTTGGGATCGCCAAAAAATTCAACCCAACGTTTAATAAGGCCGAATAGCCAAAAATATGGGCCGATTGGTTTTGGTAGCCCGTCATGATCACCACACTGCCCACAGAGCCGCAGAGGGCATTGACCAACTGGCCCAACACCAACACTTTTAGCCACCAGTTCGCCGCGACAAAGTTGGGGCCAAAAATGCCAAGAATTGGCTCAGTCCAGACCAAGAGAATGATGGCGATCGCCACCGAGGGCCAGAAGATCCAGAGGGTGACCTGGGAAACCACCCGCTGCAACCCCGCCATATCCTTTTGGGCATAGAAGGTCGCAAAGGCCGGAGCAGCGACCATATTCACGGTTTGCAAGACAAAACTCACCCACAGGCCCGTTTTGACGGAAGCACTGTAAATCCCTGCGGCTTCCGGTCCCACAAAGGAACCCACCATAATCACATCGGTTTGGTTCAGAATTGTGGCAAATGCCTGCTGAATCAGCAGTACCACGGAAATTCCCAACCAAGCCCGGTTCATATAGATAGGTTCGGCGGGTTCCACCTGCTCATTAAAGCGCTGGAACATCAGGGCTAGCTGAAAGCCCAAAACCAGGGTTAGGGCTGCGGTGGAGACCCAAATCATGCGCAGGCCGGAGAGGTAGCCCGTAGACTCCAGCAGCCAATAGCCCCCCATCAGCGTGACCACTGGCCAGAGGATGCGGGAGGGGGCGTAGGCCAGGGTGACATCCTTCATGGCCCGTGCCGTTGAAAGCTGCAATTGCAAGAGCGCCTGCAAGGGAATGAGTCCCAAGCCCACTAACAGGGGAATTGCGTAGGTAAACTGCCGATAACGGTTGAGAATCAGAATAATCGGGACGGCGATCGCCCCCAGCAGTATCCCCGCCCCCACCGTCAGCCACCAGCTACTCCGGGCAATGCCCCGCAGCTTCCCCCACTCCTGCTTAAC
>JBMTWK010000284.1:0-5010 GCA_049452395.1 Prochlorothrix sp.
GGGAAGGGCAACACGCTCCGTAATTTCTAGCTTGAGATAGTGGCCCGGTAGGCCCGTGCGCTGGAGAATTCCCGCCACCGTCTCCACCACATTGGCGCGGCTAAACTGCTTGCTAGATAAGTTGACATTAAGAATCAAATTCAGCTCTTGATCATGGGTTTGGGACCAGTGGGTGCGCCAGCGTTGCAGTTGCTCACAGGCTTGCTCCAACACCCATTGATCCAGGGGAATAATCAACCCCGACTCCTCCGCCACTTCCACAAAGGCCGAAGGGGACATAAATCCTTGCTGGGGATGCCACCAGCGCACTAAGGCTTCAAATCCCACCAGTTTTTGGGTTTTCAGATCGACGATCGGCTGGTAGTAAACCTGGAGTTCCTCGCGCTCGATCGCTTGGCGCAGATTTAGCTCCAACCCCAAGCGACGGGTCATCTCCGCATGGAGACCCACCGCAAAGACCTCATAATGACTGCGGCCCAACGCCTTCGCCCGGTACATGGCCGCATGGGCATCCCGCAGCATATCCACCGCCCCATGGGTTCCATCCGCAGGCGCAAAAACAATGCCAATACTGCTATTCACCAGCACCATCGGCTTCGCCGTATCACCCCCCAAAATTTGCTCTAGACGGGCGCTGAGCTGCCCTGCCAAGTGAATGGCCATTTCCGCCAAGGTGAAGGGATGCGACGGCAAATCACAGGAGTCACACGTGGCGGGAAGACCGTCGGCATAGGCTTCAGGGCGATCGCGGCGAAGGGAGGACTGGGGGTAGGAGCCGTTGACAGTGGGGGTTTCCGTCAACATCAGCCCAAACTCATCCCCCCCAATCCGGGCCAGCAGATAGGGCACCGGTCGGCAGGTGTGGCATTGGTCCAAGCAGGCTTGGAGTTGGTCGCGGGCTTGGAGCAGCAGCCGATCGCCCGCCGCATAGCCCAGAGTGTCATTGATTAAACTAAAGCGGTTAAGGGCAATAAACAGCACTGCCACTTGGGGCGGGACCGGGTGGCCTTTGTCGTGGAGGGCATAACTGAGGGACCGCAAAAAGCGGGAGCGGTTGGGCAACCCCGTCAGCACATCATGGAAGCTGTTATAGACGGCTTGGTAGAGGGCCATAATCACCATGGAGCCAAGCAGGACCGCATTGGGGGCAATGGCGGGAACCCAAATATTTTGCATGAGGGCCAAGGCAGTTAAGCCCCCCAGTCCCAGACTTGCGCCCATCCCCGCCACCAGCAGCGCCCCCAACCCAGGGCACCACAGCACCAAGCTGGCCCCAAACCAGCCCCAAAATCCCAGCCACAGGATCACCCCACCGAGGGGCAGAGCACGGGGAAGGGCCTGGTGACCCAGCATTGCATGGAGCAGTTGGGAGGTGAGTTGGGCTTGGAGCCAGAGGCCGGAGTTGAAGGGGTTGTCCTGGGCGATCGCGCTGTAGGGAGTCAGCACCTGCCGCTGGACACTGGTGGCCGTTGTCCCCACCAAGACAATGCGATCGCGGACCTGCTCTGGGTCTAGCTCACCAGCCAACACCTGGGCCAGGGTCACCTGCTCCGGTTGCAGCACCGGGCGATAGTCCACCAGAACCTGATAGCCGGTGTTATCAATGGCGGCATAGCCTCCCCCTTGGGCGGGCAGACGGGGCAAATTGTTGGGGTTCAGGGGCGGGTCGATCGGCGGGGTTGGATCCCCCAAAACGTAGGCTAGGGCAAGGCGAAGACCAAGGGAGTAGCAGGAGCCAGTAGGCAAGGGCGCATAGAGAAAATTGCGGCGCACCACACCATCGGGATCGAGGACAAAATCATTAAAGGCCACCCGATCGCTGCTGAGGGCGGGCGGGGGTAAAACGCGCTCCTGGGAGGCATCGGGCAGTTTCCGAATACCAATGACATTGGGGGCGCTAAGCTGCTCCTGGAGATCGTCGTAGCCAGGGGGAATGGGCAAATCCCGATAGAGATCCAAACCGATGACACGGGGTTGGTATTGTTGCAGGGTTTGGAGGACGTGGGCCAGGGTTTGGTCTTGGAGGGGCCACTGTTGGGTCACCTTGAGGTCGGCCTCGGTAATCGCAACGATGAGGAGGCGGGGATCGGTGTAGCTTTGGGCTTGCCAGCGGACCAGTTGATCAAAGGCTAACAGTTCCAAGGGTTGGAGCAGTCCCCCCTGCTGCATAAGGAAAACCAGCAGAGCGGTGAAGGTGCCCACCAGCATGGAGGTTTGAGGTAGGGAGATCCGATCGCTCAGCCACTCTCCCCAGTGCACGAATTGGTTTTGGAGGAGGGACCAGAGGGACATGGGCGATATTACAGCGTGAGGGGAACAGGGCTAGGGGGAACAGGGCTAGGGGGGCGCAACTCCTACTAGTACAGCAGGGCGGAAATTCCCAACCCTTGGCTAGTGCGGGCATCTTGCCCGCTTGGTGAGCGAGACGCTCACACTCATGGGTGTAAAACTTACGCCTGGGTTTACTAGAGAGATAGAGAGTCTTCCAAAATGAGCAGTTACCGGTCAGTAGGTTATGAACGGGGTTGTTAACGGTGCCGTTAGTATACCAATGGGGTTTAGCGGCTGAGGGAGGGGGGATAACCCCTAGGGACTGGGTGGGGCGATCGCGAGAAAGACACCGGGAAGGACAGCGGGCGATCGGGGCGATCGCATGAGGGTTCCGGGCCACGATAAGATAAACCACAAATGACCCTGCGCTGTCTGTCGCCTGACAGACAAGGGGCTAGGGCAAAAGGTCATGTTTCAGCCGGTGACGCGATCGCCGGGACTGCGACAGAAAACGGTGATGTAGTCTGGGAGGACTAACGTGTATTTATTGATTCCAGCCGCAGGGGTAGGGCGGCGCATGGGCAGCGATCGCAACAAACTCCTGTTGCCCCTCTTGGGACAGCCGATTTTGGCCTGGACCCTCCAAGCCGCCGAAGCCGCCCCCAGCATTACCTGGATTGGCCTAGTAGGGCAAGCATTAGACTGGCCTGAGATTGAACCACTGCTCGCCCGCTTGCAATTGAGCAAGCCCGTGACTTGGATCCAGGGGGGGGACACCCGGCAAGAATCGGTGTTTAACGGCCTGAAGGGGCTACCGGACGGGGCCGATCGGGTGCTGATCCACGACGGAGCACGCTGTTTGGCCACCCCGGATCTGTTCGATCGCTGTGCGGCGGCCCTGGAGAACAACCCCGGTTTAATTGCAGCGGTTCCGGTTAAAGATACGATCAAAGTGGTGAATGATCAGGGAAGGATTACCGCAACCCCCGATCGCAGCCAACTCTGGGCCGCCCAAACCCCCCAAGGCTTTTGGGTTGATAAAATTCGCCACTGCCACGAGGAAGGAGAGCGCCAAGGGCTAGCGGTTACCGATGATGCGGCGCTCTTTGAGCATTTTGGGCTACCGGTGCAGATTGTGGAGGGGGAAGAAACGAACTTAAAGGTCACCACGCCCGTGGATCTGGCGATCGCCGAGTTTATTTTACGCCAGCGCCAAGGCTAGAGGGCAAAAAGCTGCTTCAGCCGTTTCCTCGCCCACTCCATGGGGCTGGGTTCCTCTTCATCTTGGCGAATCAGGCCCAAACTGCGCAATTCTTGCCGCCGTTCCGCCAGCTCTTCCTGATGTTTCGCCATGCCCTCCAAGAGCAGCTCATAAAAGGTGGGCGATCGGTGCAGCAGTTTTTGAAAGCCATCGTGGTCAATGGCAAAGAGCAAGGTATCTTCCAGGGCGCGGACCGAGGCCGATCGGGGAATGCCCAACAGCAGGGAAATTTCCCCAAAAAACTGACCATTGGCCAGCACTGCAAGCTGCTTGCTCAGCGGTTCGGCAAAGATTTCCACCGCACCTTCCAAAATCACATAAAAGGCATCCCCCGCATCCCCCTCCCGAAACAGCACTTCCCGCTCCTTGAGGCGTTTGCGATAACCCGTTTCCAGCAATTGGCGAATTTCTAAATCGTTGAGGCAATTAAAATATTTAATTTGGCGCAGAAAATCATCTAGCCCCAAGGGCCGATCGCGCAGCCGTTGAATCGGTTGCAGGCGGGTAAGCTGCCGACTCATTTCCCGGTTGCGGTAGGTGGCGATCGGGTCAATAAACTCTGAACTTTCAAAGGCAATAATCAACTCTTGGTAGGAGGGTTGGAAGTGGATATCCTGTTGGCGGAAGTGGTATTCGATCGAAAAATAAATATTACTGCGAATATACTCAGAAATCCGCATATGGTTCACCCAAACATGCAGTTCTAGCTGATAAAAATCCTCCTCAACCTCAACAAAACAAACCCGTGGCGAAGGTTCACGGACCACTTCCGGCTGGAGCGAAGCCACATTCAACAGCACATCCGTTGTCCGGACCAAATCCACTTCCCGCCCAATGCGCACCGGAATGATTAAGCGGCCCAAGGCCCCCCTAGTGCCCCAGTTGAGCACCGGAAACTCCACAAGGCGGTTGTTGGGAACAATAAGGTTAGCGCCATCAATGGTTTTAATGGTGGCCGATCGTAGGGAAATGGTAATCACGCTGCCACGGATATTACTAGCCTCGGCCTCAATCCCCAATTCCACCAAATCCCCCACCTTAATATTGCGCTCCAACAGCAGCGTCAAGCCCCCAATAAAATCCCGCGAAAAGTCCTGCAAACCAAAGCCAATCCCCACCCCCAAGGCACCGGCCAAAACCGCCAGGGACGCAAAGTTAAACCCCACAATTTGCATGAGCAAAATAAAGGCAAGGGTTCCCGTGGCATAGCTAATAATGGTGGAAATGGCCTCGCGGTTGCCCTCATCAATCCCCAGACGCACCAGAATATAGTGCTTCAGTCCCCGTTTGACCAACCGGCAAAAGATCAGAATGCCAATAAAGCAAAACAGAATTTGGGCGAGAAATGCAAAGGAGATATCCGTTGTCCCAATTTGGAACAGGGTGCGGGTAAACAGATTTAGGAAGGTCGACCAAAACTGTCGCAACGATTCAAACATAGATGGGGTACCTGGATACAGATTTGGTGGGGGCAGTCT
>JBMTWK010000285.1:0-4999 GCA_049452395.1 Prochlorothrix sp.
CACCGTAAAACTGCTCTTTGAACCCCAATATACCCGCTTCCGCAACCTAGCCAACCCTATCTAACCCTACCCCGCTCAGAGTTAAGTGGGGAGCAAAATTAGCTAGGACTTTTTTAGGATAATCTATGGACTTCTTACTCAGGATTGCCCTCGTTCTCCTTATCCATTACGCCTGGACTTGGTATCAGAAGATTCAACGATCGCGAAAACCCCAGGATTTTCTGATTTTGGACTATCAGGAAACATCCCAGCCCCAGACGGACCCTTGGCGCTGGCGACGGCCAGATTCAAGCGTTGGCATTGGCAGTCGGGGCGATCGGGGGCTTTACCTAGACGACAGTGACCTGGCCAGTCATCTGGTTTTACCCTACGCTTTTGGGCTTGACAAGCTATTTCTAAACTTTATTGGCTATTTATTCCTTCTCTTTGCGCTTTTCTTTATTTTTTCCTCAGTTCTGTTTCCCGTAGAGCTTTGGGCGATTCTGGCGCTGATGCTGGCCCTGGGTGGCATAATCTGGCTTTGCTTTGAGGCAGTGAGACAAATTCGTCGCATTGATCTCTACCCGGATCAGGTTCACTTTGTCTTTCTCTATGGGTTTTGGTTTCGCCGCAAATATCGCCTTAGCGCCCATTCCCAGCTTAAATTTATGACTATTGAGCAATCAGTACAAGATCCCAGAGAGATAGGCCAAATTGCTTATGCCTACACCATGTTTGTGGAAAGGATAACCGCCAAGGGCACCGCCAAAACCGAGGCTTTTGACCTCAATTGCACCCCCAGCCAAGTCTCCTGGATTGTGGGGGGCTTAAATCAGTGGAACCGTGAAGCACTCAAGCTCAGGGAAGGGTAGAGATGGTGCTAACCGCATCTCTACCGCACAAAATTGGCCTTAGTCGATCGAAATAGACTGAGGACCATTCTTTTTACTGCCTGTGCTAGTCCCTGCACCAGCAGAAGCCGAAACCGCTCCGCCTTGCTGCTCTAGCCAGCTTTTGACCGGATCCTCGCTCAGGTCCAAACGTAGGGCACCGGCCATAAAGCCACCCAGAAAGGCGACGGGATTGTGGGCAAGTTCTTGGAGTAAAGGGGTGAGTTCATCAAAGGACACAATCGTTTCCTCTCTGTAATGCAACAGCTTCGGGTGAGATGAAGGCTAAGCCGAGCTTGGGGCGATCGCGGGATAGCACCAGACGATCGGCCCCAGGGTGGGCTTGTTACAATTCTAAACGATCGTTACAAAAAACTAACCACATACTCCGCCATGCCCCGCACCGTAGGCCGCTTAAACAGTTCCGGCACCGCCAGTTGGTCCTGGACTGCGGGCGGTAACAGCGCCTTGAGTTGCACATAAACCTGGATCATGGCCAGGGAGCGGCCCCCAATATCAAAGAAATTGTCCTCAATGCCAAGGCGATCGACCTTGAGAATGTTTTGCCACAGGGCCACGATCGATCGCTGCATCTCCGTTTCCGGCTCCACATAGGGCACGGTTGGGGTCTCCGGCTCCAAATTGGCCGACTCATCCCAGGGGGCATACTGGGGCAGTTCGCTGAGGGGCCGATCGGGGTGGCTCACCAGGGTGGTCAGCAAATGCTCCAGGTTCTCACCCAAGGTCGCCACGGTGCCCTCCTCAAATAAATCAGTTTTATAGCGGAAAATTCCCACTAAACCCTCGCCTTTTTCCTTGAGAGACAGCGAAAGATCGAAATTAGAAATCCCCTCTTCCATTTCCTGAAGATTCAGGGCAATATCAGGGGCCAGTTCCTTGGGTTGGGGCGGGACGTTTTGGAGCGTAAACATTGCACGGGACAGAAAAGCACCGGGAATCCCCAGATCATCGGCCAACTGTTGGAAGGGCAAGTCATTGTGATCAAAAGCTCCCAAAACTGCTTGGCTCACCCGCTGAATCACCTCCCGAAACGTTGGATCTCCTGCCAACTGTGTCCGAATCAGGACAATATTGCTGAAATAGCCCAGTAGCTGCTTGGTTGCAGGCTGTTTTCGGCTGGCAACGGGGGAACAGAGGATCAGATCGACTTGACCTGTATAGCGATTGAGGAGGATTTTATAGGCCGCGAGGAGGGTGGTGAAGAGCGTTACGCCCGCTTCCTGGGTGATGGTTTTCAGGGCTGTAGCCAGGGCAGGGGCCAGGGAAACCACGATCGCCGCGCCAGTATAGTTGGGAGCCGCAGCGGGACTGCGATCGGTGGGGAGCCGCAGCAACCGCAGGGGGGGAGCCAGTTGGGTTTTCCAGTAGTTAATCTGTTGCTGTAAGACTTCGCCCTGGAGCCACTGGCGCTGTGCCGCCGCGAAATCGACATACTGCACCTTCAAGTCCGGTAAAGGGGAGGCTTCCCCCTGGCTAAAAGCCGTATAGAGGGCTGCAAGCTCCCGTAACCGAACTGTATCCGTCCAAACATCATTAATAATGTGGTGTACCGTTCGCACCAAAGCATGATCGGCTTCACTGAGGCGCAGCAGTTTGACCCGCATAAGGGGTGCTTGGCTCAAATCAAAGGGCTGTTGGGCAGCTTCTGCGGCAATGCGGGCGATCGCGCTATCCTGCTCCGCTGGATCTAAATGCTCTAAACTTTCCACCGGTAGCGGTAGCTCCACTTCGGGCCAAATCTTGACTGTAGGCTGGCCATTTACCGCTGGGAAGCTGGTGCGCAACACCTCCTGCCGCCGGATGATTTCCCGCAAACTCCGCCCTAAACAGTCAATATCCAGCGCTCCCCGCAGCCGGAACACCCCCCGCAGGTTATGCACTGGCAGGCCCGGTTGGAGTTGCTCAATGTACCAAAGACGTTCTTGACCAAAGGAGAGGGGGAGGGGCTGGCTACGATCGGCGGGGGTAATCTGAAATGCAGCTTGGTTGGAACGTTTTGTGCTGCGGATGCCTTTCCAGAAGGCAGAAGGGGCTTTTTTGGGAACTTCTGGGGCAGGAGGCTTAGTTTCTGGGATAATTTCAAACTGTTTCGCGACGGTGGGCAGGTAGCCGCTGTTTTGGAAGTAGGTGAGGTACTGCTGGGTGAGGGACCGATCGACGGGGGGGCAGGTAATGCCGGAACCGGCGAGGCCAGCGGTGGTCTGGGCGATGCTGATGGGGGGTTTGGGGGCAAAGAGGTTTAGGGGAGAGGTGAGAAGCAGCAACAGGGAGCCGTAGAGTTCTGTGTGACTGGGGTCAAGGCTGGGGTTGCTGACGCGCTTTTGCAGCTCTGCCATCCAGTCTGCCTGGGAAACTGGCTTAAGTTTATAGCCTACGGCCCGAATTTGCTCGGATAGGGCATCCCAGGGTATAAATTCGGGGTTCATGAGGTTAAAGGTTTTTCCCCAGGGGGCTTGTTCGGGGCTGGGGGAGGTGAGGTTGCCTTGGGCGAGGTGGACGATCGCCCGCGCCACATAATCCACGGGCATGAGGTTAATTACTGCGTCAGACTGGGGCGTTTGGCCAAATAAAATACAGCCTTTGAGCAAGCTACAGAGAAAATCCACAAGGTTGCCGGTAATTCCAGTGCGACTATCGCCCATAATCCGGGCAGGGCGGTGAATACAAGCGGGCAATCCCCGTTGCTGGGCTTCTCGCACGAGGGCTTCTGCGACCCACTTGCTTTGTTTATAGCCGCCTTTGAGTCCTTCCCAGGCGGGGACATCGGTTTCCAGGACGGGCTGCTCTAGAGACTGTTGCGGGTTCAAAAAGACCGCCATGGTCGAAATAAAATGGACGGGCTTGGTCTGGTGCAGACTGGCAAGCCGTAGCACTTCCTGGGTTCCCAAAACGTTAATGGGTTTGAGAATGTCGTAGGAAACGGCTGAGTTAACCATGGCGGCTCCATGGTACAGGGTGTCGATCGTCTGGGCTAGCATGTCCCAGGTTTCGGCACTGAGGCCGAGGTGGGGTTGGCGCAGGTCGCCCATGACGGGGATGATGCGATCGCCCCAGGTGGGTTGCCAGATGTGGTAAAAGCTGAGGTGTTCGACGAGGCGCTGGCGGCCTGTGGCTGGGTTCTGGCCACGAATGAGGCAGTAAATTTTAGCTTGGGTTTGGGTGAGGAGGCTTTCGAGCAGAAATGCGCCTAAAAAGCCGGTTGCTCCGGTGAGGAGGATGTTTTGGGGCTGGTGGGCGGTGGGGGCGAGGGGTTGGTGAAATTGGATGCTGGGATCAAGGTGGGCTTCTTGGGGCAGGTTGGGGGTCATGGAAAATCTGAGGGGTTGTGCAGGGCCACGGGGTTTGGGGATAAAACCTTCAGATTGTACCAAGTTCCTTACCAGAGGATGGGACTGCGGGAGTTTGAGCGTACCAATATCTATTCGATCTGGCTGCGTGTTCTAATGCGAGAGGTATCTTGTATGCCATGAGTCCATCCCACTTTGGCGAGTTAACCGATTGGGTAAGGGCAATCCCCCCGTGGTTGCCCTGGTTTTGGTCCTAAGAGGGTCGGCATGGGGGCACGACCCCTACCGCGATTCTTCCCAAGTGGGCCTGGTTCCCATGCTCCGGCGTGGGAACTCCCGATCGGCGCTCCAGCGCCCCGTGAGAGTGAGGCGTAAATGCGACGCTGGAGCGTCTGGGGAGGCATTCCCACGCAGAGCATGGGAACGAGGAAATAAAATTAATCTGCATCCCACTCCGCTCTCATCTTCTGTCCAGACTGAGAGCCTGGTTCCCATGCTCCGGCGTGGGAACTCCCGATCGGCGCTCCAGCGCCCCGTGAGAGAGAGGCATAAATGTGAGGCTGGAACGTCGGGGGAGGCATTCCCACGTAGAGCATGGGAACGAAGAATACCGCGATATAGTCTCGCCCCTGACGAGTTGATCGGCGTGCTGAAATGATTCAGATCATCTCATGCTCATACTCAACATAGACCCCATAAAGTAATCTCCAGGTTCGATCAAAGCCAATCACTGCATCGCGCAGTTCACTATAGTCCAAGATTTGTATCTTAGTGGTGCAGGAAAGTCGTGAAAGGCTTGTCAGGTGAGGGCTTCAGCGACCA
>JBMTWK010000286.1:0-4974 GCA_049452395.1 Prochlorothrix sp.
GGGGGGTTTGCCCCTACCCGATCGGTTCTGGGTTGCGCAGACCCAAACCCAGGGCAACCACGGGGGGTTTGCCCCTACCGGTTAAAAACCAGGGCAACCATGGGGGGTTTGCCCCTACCCGATCGGTTTACCCCCAATGCTGACCTGTGTCTGTCTTTGTTTATTCTGGTTTCTATTGGCTTTTGTCGATTGGACTTTTGTCGATTGGACTTTTGTCGATTTTTCCATTGTCTACCTTGGCTAGCCCCCTATGAGCACCCCCGTCCCCGCCCCCGATTCTCCCCTCTGGCCCCAGCTTTTACAGCAGCTCCTCGATCGCCAGTCCCTTAGCCTCGACCAAGCCACCCAACTCATGGAAGGCTGGCTTCAGGAAGCCATTCCCCCCGTCCTGTCTGGGGCAATTCTGGCCGCAATTCAAGCCAAGGGCGTATCAGCACCGGAATTAGTCGGCATGGCGCGGGTTCTCCAATCCCAGGCCAACCAGTCCCCCGTGACCGTCACCAGTCGGCCCTTGGTGGATACCTGTGGAACCGGTGGTGATGGGGCTTCAACCTTTAATATTTCCACTGCGGTTGCCTTTGTCACAGCCGCCGCAGGCGTTGCCGTCGCCAAACATGGCAACCGATCGGCCTCCGGCAAAGTGGGATCCGCCGACGTGCTAGAAGCCCTGGGCATTAACCTGGCGGCCCCCGCCGATCAAATCTATGCCGCCGTCGATGCTGTGGGCATTACCTTCCTGTTTGCCCCCGGTTGGCATCCGGCCATGAAAGCCGTTGTCCCCTTCCGCAAAACCCTCAAAGTTCGCACCATCTTCAACCTCCTTGGCCCTCTGGTGAACCCCCTCCGCCCCACCGGCCAAGTGCTGGGGGTCTCCGCCGCTGCCCTGGTCCCCACGATCGCCGAAGCCTTGGGGCAACTGGGCCTAGAGCAGGGCATTGTCGTCTACGGGCGGGAAGGCTTGGATGAGGCCGGTTTGGGGGATAAAACCGATGCGGCGATCGTCCAAAAGGGAAGCGTTACCGAGATGACGATCGATCCCCCCAGTTTGGGGCTAACCCCCGCTCCCTTGGCGGCTTTGGTGGGGGGTGATGTGGCCGAAAACGCTGAAATTATGACGGCGATTCTCCAGGGCAAAGGCACGCTGGCCCAACAGGAGGCAGTGATTCTCAACAGTGCCCTAGCGCTCCAGGTTGGGGCTAAGGTGGGGTCGATTCAGGAGGGGGTGGATTTGGCCCGATCGATCGTCAGCAGCGGAGCCGCCTGGGAGAAGCTGCAAGCCTTGGTAACTTTCCTGAAGGGCTAAGCTCCAAGGGGGTGCATCCCACTTTGGAAGAATCTTGGTAGGGGTCGTGCCCCCGTGCCGACCCTCTTCGGTCCAAAACCAGGGCAACCACGGGGGGTTTGCCCCTACCAGATTGGTTAAATCGCTAAAGCGATCGATGACTCATGTAACGATCTTCAACGAGTTCACCGTTTCCTGACGTGCCCTGGGAAAGCCCATGCCATAATAGGCGACGGACTTTTCCGGGAGACAATCGGGAGACAACTATGGTGCGGATGGATGCAAAGCCTGCTCTGCTGGTATTGGCTGATGGTACGGTTTATCGGGGCAAATCCTTTGGAGCTGAAGGAACGACGATCGGCGAAGTCGTCTTTAACACCGGCATGACGGGCTACCAAGAGGTTTTAACCGACCCCAGCTACTGCGGCCAAATTGTGACCTTTACCTACCCTGAGTTGGGCAATACCGGGGTCAATCCCGACGACGAAGAATCCCAACATCCCCAGGCGCGGGGGGCGATCGCCCGCAACATCACCGATCGGCCCAGCAACTGGCGATCGACCCAATCCCTGCCCGACTACCTCAAACAACACAAAATTCCCGGTATCTACGGCATCGACACCCGCGCCCTCACCCGCAAGCTGCGCTCCAGCGGTGTCCTGAATGGTGCCATCTCCACCGAAATCCTCGATCCCGTCGAACTGTTGGCCAAGGTCCAGGAAGCCCCCTCCATGCAGGGCTTGAATTTGGCCCAGGTGGTGACAACCCCTGAAATTTATGAATGGTCCGAAAGCACCTCGGATGCTTGGGAAATGCGCTTGGCGGCGGGGCCGATCGATCCCCCCTTGCGAGTGGTGGCCTTGGACTTTGGCGTGAAGCGCAATATTCTACGTCGCCTTGCGAGCTACGGCTGCCATATCACCGTGGTGCCCGCCAACACCCCCGCCGAGACGATTTTGGGCTACGACCCCGAAGGGATTTTCCTCTCCAACGGTCCTGGGGATCCGGCGGCAGTCAGCGAGGCGATCGAAACCACTAAAGCCTTGCTCCAAAGCAACAAACCCATGTTCGGCATCTGCCTGGGTCACCAAATTTTGGGCCTCTCCATGGGGGCGGAAACCTTCAAGCTTAAGTTTGGTCACCGGGGTCTGAACCATCCCTGCGGCCTCCAGCAACAGGTGGAAATCACCAGCCAGAACCATGGTTTTGCGATCGGGGCCGACTCCCTGGGGCCAGACGTGGAAATTACCCACATGAACCTCAACGATCGCACCGTTGCCGGAATGCGCCACAAAACCCTGCCCATCTTCTCGGTCCAGTACCACCCCGAAGCCAGCCCCGGCCCCCACGACTCCGACTATCTCTTTGAGCAGTTTGTCCAAACCATGCTCGATCGCCGCTCGGCCTAACCCCCGCCGCTGCCTTTCCCTCCCCGCCCCCTTCTCTCAGGTGCATCCCACTTTAGAAGAATCTGGGTCGGGGGTCGTGCCCCTGTGGCTCCTCCCTTGGGACCAAAACCGGGTCAACCATGGGGGGATTGCCTCTACCAGCTTGGGTTAACTCGCCAAAGGGGGATGGACCCCTTTCTATCCCCTAGCAGCCCTCTAGGGGTGATCGCATCGCCCAGGGCTAAAATAGGGGTATCCGTTTCTCTGGATCTGTTGCCATGACCACCCCCGTTACCCTTGAAGATATCTACCGCATTTTCGAGCGCTCCCAAGCGGAGGCCGATCGCCGCTTTGCTGAAGCCGATCGTCGCCTCGGAGAACTGGAGCAGCTTTTTGCTGACTCTAAGCAGGAAGCCGATCGTCGCCTTGGAGAGCTAGAGCAACTCTTTGCTGACTCCAAGCAAGAGGCCGATCGACGTGCTGCGGAGGCTGATCGTCGCTTCGGAGAGCTAGAGCAGCTTTTTGCCGACTCTAAGCAGGATGCCGATCGCCGCGCTGCGGAGGCCGATCGTCGCCTCAGCGAACTGGAGCGCTTCTTGTTTGAGTCCCAGCAAGAGTTCGATCGGCGCATGGCCGAGATGCGGCAGGAAAATCAGGAAAGCATCCGAGAGATGCGGCGGATGGTGGCGGGCCTGAGCGATCGTTGGGGTAGCTTTGTCGAAAACTTGGTGAAATCTTCTGCTATTGCCGTGTTTGAGGCCAGGGGCATGAACTTTACCAGCGTCTATCGGGGTTTAGGGGGTCGCTATGGCGATTTTCAAATGGAGGTAGATGTGCTGGTGGCCAACGACACAGAAGTGGTTGTCATTGAAGTTAAGTCCCATCTGACCCAGGAAGAGGTGGAAGACTTCTTAACGCGGTTACCCCGGTTTAAGGCGGTGCTGCCGTTCTACAAAGACCACCGGGTGTACGGCGCAGTGGCGGGGATTGACATTGATCAAGGGGTCGATCGCTACGCCTACCGCCAAGGCTTATTTGTGCTGCAACAGGCTGGGGAGTTTGTCAAAATTGCCAATGACGATCGTTTTCAGCCCCTAACATGGTAGAGTCTTGTATCCTAGAAGACGGTTGCAGAGACTGCCATCGTGCCCTATACTAAATCGTCGGCAAGTTTGTCAGAGATCGAAGGAGGAAGCCATTCCTGATCCGCTCACCCTAACAGTAAGTTTACGAGGCACCCGCGAAGTTAGGGGCAATTGTCAGCTATTCCGCCTCACTGGGCTATTGGATGCGTTTTCAGAACCGACTTTTCGTAAAGTTCTGGGCAAGTACATCGAAGATAGCCACAAGAACGTTATTCTTGACCTCTCCCACATTGACTTTATCGACAGTTCTGGACTAGGTGCCTTAGTTCAGCTTGCCAAGCAGGCTCAGGTGGCGGAAGGCTCCTTCCAAATTGTTACCAATCCCCGTGTGACCCAAACGGTCAAGCTCGTGCGATTGGAAAAGTTTCTATCCCTTCAACCCTCCGTAGACGTAGCCCTCCAAAATGTCTCTGCCGGTTGAAGCAGGATCGGGTTCAGATCCATCGGCTGCGTCGATCGATCTGTCTTTGGTCTCCCTAGCTCTAGACCAATGTCAAGGTCTACTTCCTGGCCATACAGCTTTGCAACTTTCGCCCGTCCTCCTCGCCTATGTGGGGGATGCGGTTTATGAGCTGTATATGCGCCTTCATTTTTTGCTCCCGCCCCAACGCATCCAGGCTTACCACCGGCAGGTGGTCCAGCAGGTGAGGGCTGAGCAACAATCTTCCCATCTGGAAACGTTGCGGGAACACCTCACAGAAACAGAATTGGCTATTGTGCGCCGGGGACGAAATGCCGCTGGCTCTCCCCCTAAACGGGTGAGCTTTCAGGTTTACCAGCAAGCAACGGCCCTAGAAACCCTCGTGGGCTATCTCTACTTAACGGATCCAGACCGACTTAAAGCGCTGTGGCAGCACCTGCGTTTAGATGCTTCATCTAAATAAGGCTGGCTGCTGTGGCGGTTCTGTTCTGTCCTGACTGAGGTCTATTTTATGGTTCCCCGTCGTGAACGTCGATCGTTTAAGGCTCCAGCTTCTGCGGGCCACGCCGCCAAGGGTAAGGGTAAGTTTAAGAGCGGTGGCAAGGGGGGGCGATCGCAGCCGAAGTTTGATCCCTCCCAATCTCCCCGCCTCAGTAGCCGCCGTAAGTTTGATAAGTTTCAGCCCGATCGAGATTCCGGCTCCTTCGATCGCGACTGGGATGGACCCTCTGGAGAGTC
>JBMTWK010000287.1:0-4967 GCA_049452395.1 Prochlorothrix sp.
CGAGGCAACGATAACCCAGATGAAAGTACAAAAGCTGCTGTACTATAGTCAAAGTCTTCATTTAGCCCTATTTGATGTGCCTCTGTTTTCTGAACCAATTCAAGCTTGGTGCCATGGCCCAGTCTGTCCACCGGTTTATCACCTCTACAGACAGTTGCAGGATGAACAGCTCCCAATGCCTCCCAAGGATACAGTTTTCAAGTCATTGACAGCAGAAGTCCAAATGACTTTAGACGAGGTTTGGGACTACTTTGGTATTCATGATGCCTATACTTTGAGTGATATGACGCATCAAGAATTCCCCTGGCAAAATGCAAGACAAAAATTAACTGTAACAGCAAATTCCGGCGCAGAAATCTCACTAGAGGACATGAAGTTACTAGGAGAGCAGAAACTTGAGGAAATTGAGCAGGCACACCCCGCTTACTCACCGATTCTGAGTCAGGTCTTGTCAGAAGCCATGCAACCCAACGCCGCACCGCAGTACATCGAAGCTGAGGATATTCATGACTGGATCACAACCCTCCTCACCTAGTCCATCAGAATCGATGGATCCCAAGTCTCCACGCTTTAGGATCGAGAAAACTCAGTAATTTGAGCGATCAATCAAAAAAATCTCAAAATCCTACAAGTCGAGTGCGGAAAAAGCAAAATTTGGCCTCTTTGTCACTGATATTCTCAAATCCTTACTCGATCAACCTCGTCCCAGCGATTCTTCCCCTGAACCTCTGCCTGCAAAAAGCCAGTTACCCGAAGGCTGGACGCTTCACAAATTACGGCAAAAAAGGGGCCAAGGCGCATCCGGTCAGATCCGCTTGATCTATTTGATCAATGAACCAGAGAGAGTCATTAAGCCGCTGTGGATCTATACCCATGCACAATATGCAAAACGGCCTCCTGATGCAGACCTTTCACAAGTCCTGAAAGAGTCATTGGAAGATGGGTGAGCAGAGGCCCACCCCATTGCGCTAGTTAGCTCTAGTTAGGGGATTTACCCCAATATAGCCAGTTTATCAGGCTAACCTAGGCACCTTCCCGGAGTTTGTCGAGGACAGAGCGATCCTCTAGGGTAGAAGTGTCGCCGGAGACTTCCTGGCCAGAGGCCAGCGATCGCAGCAAACGGCGCATAATTTTACCCGATCGGGTCTTGGGCAACGCCTCACTAAAGCGGATATCCTCCGGACGCGCTAAAGCACCAATTTCCGCCACCACATGGTTGCGTAGCTCCTGAGCTAGGGCTTCATTGGCCGCTTGGTCTCCCTCCAACGTCACAAAAGCCACGATCGCCTCACCCTTGAGATCATCAGGCTTGCCCACCACCGCAGCTTCTGCCACCGCTGGATGGGACACCAAGGCCGACTCAATTTCCATCGTCCCCAGCCGGTGACCCGACACACTAATCACATCATCCACGCGACCCATCACCCAAAAATAACCATCCTCATCCCGACGGGCACCATCCCCCGCAAAATAGAGATATTCCCCATCTTTTGGAGCAATATGCTCCCAATAGGTCCGCCGGAACCGATCGTCATCGCCGTACACCGTTCGCATCATACTGGGCCAGGGGTGCCGCACCACCAAGTAGCCACCATCATTATCGGCTACCGGATTTCCGTCTAAATCAACAATATCGGCCAGAATTCCAGGGAAAGGCGTACAGGCAGAGCCAGGTTTAGTCGGAATCGCCCCCGGCAGAGCCGTCAGCATGTGACCGCCCGTCTCCGTTTGCCACCACGTATCCACGATCGGGCAGCGCTCCTTCCCGATCACCTTGTGGTACCACATCCAAGCTTCCGGGTTAATTGGCTCCCCAACGGTCCCCAGCAGGCGCAAAGACGAGAGATCTCGCGCATTAGGCAGATGTTCCCCCATTTTGATAAAAGCCCGAATCGCAGTGGGCGCAGTGTAGAAAATCGTCACCCCATACTTTTCGATCACATCCCAAAAACAACCGGGATTAGAGGGACGCGGTGCCCCTTCATACATGAGACTGGTCGCGCCATTGGACAGGGGACCGTAAACGATGTAGCTATGGCCCGTAATCCAGCCCACATCCGCCGTACACCAGTAAACATCCTCATCCTGGATGTCAAAGGTCCATTGGGTCGTCATGTGGGTGTAGAGGTTGTAACCGCCCGTGGTGTGGACTACGCCCTTGGGTTTGCCCGTACTGCCGCTGGTATAGAGCACAAACAGCACATCTTCACTGTCCATGGGTTCAGCCGGACAAACCGCCGAAACCCCTTGGCGCAGGTCATGCCACCAGTGATCCCGGCCCGGTTCCATGGAGACTTTTTCCTGGGTCCGCTGGACAACAAGGACGTTTTCGACGCTGGGCGCAGCATTATGGGCTAAAGCTTTGTCTACCTCCAGCTTGAGGGGAACTGCCTTGTCTTTACGGAAGCCCCCATCGGCAGTAATCACCAGTTTGGCCTTACCGTCATTGAGTCGATCGCGCAAAGCTTCCGCACTAAAGCCCCCAAACACCACACTATGGGGCGCACCAATGCGGGCACAGGCCAACATGGCGATCGCCGCTTCTGGGATCATGGGCATATAGATGCCCACCATATCCCCTTTACCAACCCCCAACTGTTTGAGAACGTTGGCGAATTCGCAAACTTCCCGGTGCAATTGGGCGTAGGTGAGGGTCCGGGAGTCCCCTGGTTCCCCTTCCCAGATCAGGGCCGCTTTATTCTTGCGCCAAGTCGTGAGGTGGCGATCGAGGCAGTTGTAGGTAATATTAATTTTGCCGTTGACAAACCACTTCGCAAAGGGCGGTTGCCAGTCCAGCACCTGATCCCATTTTTGGAACCAGTCCAGTTCTTTTTCCGCCAATTCTGCCCAAAAGCCAGCGGGATCAGCTTTGGCTTTATCAGCTAGGGCTTTGTAGGCTTCAAGGCTATTAATCCGGGCCTTTTGCTGAAAGGCTGGGGGTGGATTAAAGAGGCGTTTTTCCTGAAGGATAGATTCGATCGTCGGTTGGGACATAAATCGAGGATATCGTATGGTTTGAAGGGTTCGCAGGCTTCAGCCCTGTGCTAAAACCATACCGAGAAGTGGCCCAGATCCCGCCCTTGTCCATATTTTTCTTAACAGATTCTTTACGGTTGCCGCCGATCGGCCAAAAACTGCAATTGCTGGTACAGCGATCGAATACAAGGCAAATCGAGACCCTTAGCCTGGGCCAGAGCGAGAGGATTTTGGAACATAGCCTCCAGTTCCAAGGGGCGGTGATGGTCGTAATCCAATTTCATGCTGGTAAGATATGGCTCCATTTTCGCCGTACTGGCTAACATTTGCTCAATAAACGTGGAGGGGATCTCCCGATCGTAGGCCGCAGCCCCCTGGGCCACCTCTTCCATCAAACAGCGGGCTAACTCCCGCGTCACTGCCGCCGCCATCAACTCCGCCGTCGCAGCATTCAAAACCACCGACAGCCCATTAAAGGGGATATTCCAGACCAATTTTTGCCACCGAATCAGCATTAGGTCTTCAGACCGCTGAATGGGTACCCCTGCGGCCTCAAAGCTGGCGGTTAATGCCTCGATCGCAGCAGTAATGCCACCGGCTTGGTAGGCTTGGGCTGGGTTCTGGGGATTCTGGGTTTGGGGATCGCGGCGATAGGCTCCAAGGGTGATTTGCCCATAGTCCAAGTGGCGAATTTGGCCGGGACCGACCTTATTGGAGCATAAGAAGCAAATTCCCCCAATAATCTGGCACTGGGGCAATAGATCTTGCAGCAACGGCTCAATGCCAATGCCATTCTGGAGCAGTAGAACAATCCCGTGGGGCTTGACGATCGGGGGCAGCAGTTGGGGGAGCAAGTGGTTTTGGGTGGATTTGAGGGCCACGATCGCCACATCACAGCGAGGCATGGCCTCAGGCCGATCGTAGGCATTCACCTGGGTTAGGTGCAGGTCACCCCAAACGGATTCCAGCCGTAAACCGTTGCTTTTAACAGCTTCATAGTCCCGATTCAGCAAAAAATGGACTTCACAGCCCGATTGCTGCAATTTCGCCCCATAAAGACCGCCCACAGCGCCAGTCCCGATGATGGCATAGGTTGGGTTAGGCATAATCAGAGATGATTCCAGCACGATACAAGAACAGGGTCGCCACGGGGGCGCGACCCCTACAATCCCACCCCGTCTTATCCCAGAACAGTGAGGTAAGACAGTCCGAAAGTCCATCCCACCCATGAGATCCTTGGAATACTCTGGGGTTCTGCCACAGTGGGCAAGATTCGCCTAAATATCCAAATCCAGCAGGTCCAACTGGGAGCCATAGGTCTCAATAAACTCCCGACGAGGGGCGACCCGATCGCCCATCAGCACCGTGAAAATGCGATCGGCCTCCGCCGCATCCTCAATTTCCACCCGCTTCATCATCCGCGTTTCCGGGTTCATGGTGGTGTCCCACAGTTGCTGGGGCATCATTTCCCCCAAACCCTTAAAGCGCTGGATATCATATTTGGCATTTTCGGGGAAACTCGAAATCCGCTCGTCCCGCTCCCGATCGTTATAGCAGTAATAGTGACTACGACCGCGCTCCACCTTGTAAAGGGGCGGACAGGCAATATAAATAAAGCCCTGGTCCACCAATGACCGCTGATACCGATAGAAAAAGGTCAGTAACAGGGTTCGGATGTGGGCACCATCAACATCAGCATCAGTGTTTTTAGCACAGATGCCCCCCGTGCCACAAATAAAGTTCTCATCTCCCTGGACAGAGAAATCGTAGACATAATCGCCAACTAGGGGGATTTCTTCGTTATTAACCACCGGTAAGCCGATTAGATCATCGCTAATGGTGACAAAAACGGGATCCTTTTGGTTGGGTCGCTGGAGATGATCTTGCAGGTGGTGCGCCTGAGCATGACGGTGCCAAATCGCCTCACAGGCCGCAACCTGGGGCTTACCGCCGATCGTGACCGTATAGTAATCATGACGGGTTTGGATGGG
>JBMTWK010000288.1:0-4962 GCA_049452395.1 Prochlorothrix sp.
GTAACTATTCAGGGGTCTACGAAGTTAGTAGGGTTTCAGCCCTCCGATCGGAGTCTGAAGCAGCTCAAACCGTACCAATCCGGGATTTTCAGAGCCTGAAACCCGCATTCCTCCGTGACCCCCTGAATGCTTACGTTTCGGCTTGGGTGACAAAACCGGGGGGATACTGAAAGGCGATGCCCAGGGTGTCGTTGCGATAGCTGGTTTGGGGGGCAGGGGTGGCCGGTGGGGTTGCTGCGGGCGAGGCTGCGGGGCTGGGGCTAACCGGGGTTGGCTCCTCGGCTGTGGTATTTTCGGCTGGATCTTCCCCGGCATTATTTTCCGCTGGATCCTCTGGATCTTCCCCGGCATTATTTTCCGCTGGATCCTCGGTTGTATCTCCCGCCTGTGGATCGGCTGGACTGCCTGCACCCCCAACCTCTCCCGCCGCTGGATCGTCCGCTGCGCCCTCCCTTGGCCCCCGTCCCTGGCAACCTGACCCAACCATCGCAACCAACAGAACGATGAGGATTGCGGTCTTCATCCAAGGGCGGGGTGTAGATGGGGTGCGGCTGGAGGGAGAGGCCATGGGTAGGGGGGGTAGATGGGAGCGGGTTGGGGGGGGGAGGACTAGGGTAGGAAGTCCCGGTGGAGAGGCAGGGGATGCACGGGGCGAGTGAGGGAAACATAGCAAGGGAAACATAGCAAGGGAAACAGGGGGAGCCAGGGGGTGACTATAGCCCCTGCATTAATTGCTTGAATTCCTTCAGATCAATCAATCCGTCGCCATTTGCATCGGCCATACGGATCATTTCTTGGATTTCCTCATCTGAAACTTGCAGATTGGCTTCATGCATGAGATGTTTTAGCTCTTCTGCATCCAGAAAGCCACTGTTATCTTTATCAATCTGGGCGAAAACTTCTTCAAGAGCGTTAGTGTCCATGGGTGAGTTCCTGGGTAATCAGTAACAGGGGTTTAGCTATCCCCTCAGTGTAACGCAGCCCCTCTCGTTCCTTGTATTTTTCCCCTTTGCCTCAAAAATCTTAAAGATATCCCCACTCTCTGCCAAAAACCCCTAGAAACCCTCCCACTTTGGCAGGGCGTAATGGGCCGGAGGTTCATCCTACCGATTTCTCCCGCAAAAGGGCTGTCCTATTCTTCTTGGGCCGGTTTGTCGATCGGGTTGGGAACATCAAATAACAGGGTTGTCATGTAGCGATCGGCCCAATCTGCACCAAATGCCTGCTCCAAAACCCGCCGAGTTTTGTCGTTTTGCTGCTGTTTTTGACAGTAGTAGGCTTGGGCCGATCGGATTTGGGCGACGATCGCCCCATCGGTCACGGGCTGGGCTTGGGTTGCCTGTTGGCAATGAATCGCCAAGAAGCCTAGGGCATGGGTCAAAAACTGCTGTTCTTCTGGGCCATCGGTGGGCCGGACAAAGGTACAAAATTCCGAAAAAATATCCCCCCACTCCGGCAGCGATCGCGGCTGGCTAAAGGGGGGTTGGGGCAGGGCACCCAGGGCCGCAGCATAGGCGGGGGGGAGGGGCCGCTGTCCGGGGCCGGTGACGGGTTGGGGGAGGGCATCGACGGGGGAGAGATCGACGATCGCCGCCCCAATGCCCCTGGGACCGCCCACCAAATCCAACCCAAACAGGGGCAAGCCATAGGTGTCGCGGGGGAACATGACACAGTGCAGAATATCCAGATTTTGGCCCACTTTGGCCAGTTCCAGGTGTAGCTTGCGGAACTGCGGCGTTTGGTAGCAATGGTTCTCAATTACCAGCCGATCGCCCTCCAACTGCCCCTCCACATAGCCCAAATCCGTGGGGACGGCGTAGGGGTCTAGGGTCAGGGCATCCTCCCAGAGTTGCAGCACGGCAAGGGCGAGCTGGCGGATGGGGGGATAGAGGCGATCGCTCAGGCGGGGCGCAGACAAAACCAAAAGCAACGGAAAAAAAGAACTGGGGGATAATGGGGCGATAATAGGCTGAATTCAGCTTACGACCTGTGGGGCTTCTTTGGCTGCCGTTGGGTGTCTCTAAGAAAGGGGCTGGGGGCCAAAGGCAGGCGGACCCGTTTTAAGATTGTCTTAACTCGATCGGGTCCTAGCACGCCCAAGCTGACTCTGGGTCATTAACCTTAGCGGAGGAACGTGGATGTTTAATTTAGGTTGGCTAGAAGTGGGACTGATCCTACTGGTTGCCGTTTTAATCTTTGGGCCGAAGAAAATTCCCGAATTGGGCGCGGCTTTGGGTAAAACCCTGCGGGGTTTCCAGGATGAAATGAAAAATCCGTCAGCGGATGGGGAAACTGCCGAAGATTCTAAGAGTTCTGCGGATCAAACGGGCGATCGCTCTTAGTGGTTTCTTTTTTTGACCCAAAACTGGGGCAATTACGGGAGAATTGCCCCTACCGTATCGGTTTATTTGCCAATTTGGGCTAAAACCAGGGCAACCACGGGGGGATTGCCCCTACCGTGTCGGTTTATTTGCCAATTTGGGCCAAAACCAGGGCAACCATGGGGGGATTGCCCCGACCCTATGCTTTTAGGTCCACGGTCCCCAAATGGCATAGGTTACCCCCAAGCCTTGGCTGTTCACAAACAGAGTTTGGCCATCGGGAGAAAAGCAAATTCCTGCAAATTCACTGTTATCAAGAACATTCTGGGCAAAGTGATAGAGTTCTCCCGCCGGTTTAACCCCAATGAGGAACTGCGACCCGCCCCCGTCCTCACAGAGCAGGAGATCGCCGAAGGGAGCCATGGTTAAATTATCCGGCTCATCCACTAAGGTGCCGCTGGGGTCTGCTTCAACCCACAGGGTCAAGGTTTCCTGGGCGGGGTTATACACCCAAATTTGGCCATTGCCCCGCACATGATCCAGGGCCGAAGGTCCGCCTTGGGTTGCCGTGAAATAAATTAAGCCTTGGGCATAGCCAATGCCTTCGCCTCGGAAAAAGACTGCTGCCCCTTGGCCTTGGCCTTGGTAGCGCACCTGTGGATCTTCCGGGTTGACCTCTGGCATGGGGTTGGGGTTTTGAATTTCTACCCAATCCACGGCTAATCCTTGACCAACGGGGATTTTTCCTGTTTCTCCCCCTAACCAGGGGTTATTACTGGTGTTTACGCCCTTAGGATAGTCCTTGAGCCGCAAAGCATAGAGTTTGCCGCCTTGGCTGAGGTGACCGGGTACCGTCGGCACAAACCGGTAAAGGCAGCTATCGAGGGAGTCTTCGGTTTGGTAAACATAGCCTGTGGTGGGATCGACGGCGATCGCCTCATGGACAAATCGGCCCATGGCCACTAGGGGCACCGGTTCGGCGAGGGCGGGGTTGCTGGCGGCGGGGACTTCAAAGTTATAGCCATGGAAGCGGGGCTGATTTTGGCCGGTTAGGCTGACCTCAAAGGTTTCCTCGCAACTAATCCAGGATCCCCAGGGGGTCGGCCCTCCGGCGCAGTTGCGGGCTGTGCCCACCAGGGAGGCGAAATCTCGCACTAAACGCCGATCGCGATCGACCACCAAAGTAGTAGTTCCCCCCGTCGCTTGTTGGGAGTACTTGCGATCGCCCGGACCCACAACCCCCTGCTTTAGGCCCAGGTAGTTTTCCCCTAGGCCAATTTCATGGTTGCGCACCAAAATGGTCTCGCCAGAGTTCCCGGCAAAGGTGGCCATGCCGTCGTGTTTGGGGGGGACGAGGTTGCCGTCGCTCATGGTTTGGCCGCTAATGGAGAGGGCGCGGTACTGGAAGCCCGGAGGGAGGGCTAGCATGGGGGTGTTACTGAGGTCGCCGATGATGGTTTGGCTGAGATCGGCGGCATTTTGGGCAAGCTGGGGCGTAAGGGGGCCAAAACTGTCTTTTTTAATGGCTTCTCCTTGGGCAACCTTGGTGTAGCAGGAGAGGAGCGGTAAGCCGACCCCAACGCTAAGGGTACTGGAGCTGGCGAGGGAGAGGAATTTGCGACGGGAAAAGGCCATAATTGCAGGGTGGGAGGGGATACTGTTCTGAATTATAGAGGAGGAAAAGTCGATGGTGTTGAGCGGTGTCGCAGGGCTGGGGATTTTGCTGCGGGGGTGGCTGTTGGGGCTGGCGATCGCGGCTCCTGTGGGGCCGATCGGGGTTCTTTGTATCCGCCAAACCCTCGCCCAGGGTTGGTTGGTGGGCCTTGTTACGGGGCTGGGCGCTGCGACCGCTGATGGTCTCTATGGATGTGTTGCTGCCTTAGGTTTATCGGCTATTTCTGAGTTTTTAATTGATTATCAGGACATTCTGAAGCTAGTGGGGGGGCTGTTTCTGATCTATTTGGGGGGGGTGACTTTCCGCCGATCGCCTGCGCAGGAGGCGGCTACAGCCGGTGAGACTCAACTGTGGAAAGCCTATACGACAACGCTGGGCTTGACCTTAACGAATCCGGCTACGATTCTGGCTTTTACGGCTATTTTTGCCGGTTTGGGCCTTGGTGCAGAAACTGAGGCTTCAGACGGTGCTGTGGTTTTGGTTTGTGGTATTTTCCTGGGTTCGGCGAGTTGGTGGCTGGTTTTGAGCAGTCTGACGGCTTGGTTACGGCATCGGTTGACGGGCGATCGGCTGCTGTGGGTTAATCGCCTGTCTGGTGTGGTGATCACTGCCTTTGGTATCGTCGCTCTATCCCAGTTCCGGCTTTCATGATGGGGAAAACATCGGGGAAGGATTGGGGGGTCGATCCCACTTTGGCGAGTTAACCGATGGGGTAGGGGCAAACCCCTCTTGCTCTGGTTTTGGGCCGAAGAGGGTCGGCACCCTTCGACTACGCTCAGGACAGGCGGGGGCACGACCCCTACCGAGATTCTTCTAAGGTGGGATACACTCGTATTGGGAAGTATTTTCTAGGTTGAAATCCAGCTTAAACTGACGATTTGCCAGGGATTGACGGTTAAGGGCCGATCGGGAGCGGTTGAAGCTGGGTTAGAGCTAGTTAAACCCTCGCTAGGGTGCTGTAAGTCC
>JBMTWK010000289.1:0-4960 GCA_049452395.1 Prochlorothrix sp.
AGCCAGTAATAGAGTTGCCGATCGGTAAAAAAGAGGGTGTTCTCTGCGGATAAGTCCGCGATTAACTTGGCAAAGAAACCGTCCGTAATGCGGGGTTGACTGCTCTGGGGATCAAAGACAAAGGGGTGCTCACAGGACTTGCAACGCCCTCCGGCAGCGTTTCGATCGCGAAGATTATTATCTGTCCCACATTTTATGCATTTCATACCATTTCTCCGAAGATTTGGTGCTGGAGCAAGACCTCATAGGTTTCCCGCTGGCGGATGAGGGTAGCGCGATCGCCCTCAACTAAAACCTCCGCCGGTCGCGGTCGGTGCAGGAAATGGGAGGACATGGCATAACCATAGGCTCCCACATCGAGAATTGCCAAGAGATCCCCCGGTTGCAAGGGCGGTAAGTCGCAGTTTCGCCCTAAATAGTCCCGTGAATAGGTTGTATTGCCGCAAACATCGGTTTTAAAGACCGTAGGCGGGGATAAGGAGGCCTCCTGCGGCCCCTGCTCAGCCCTAGGCCAGGTTGTGATCTGCCGGTAGCCCCCATGAACGGAGGGCACCGCAAGATTGCCCACGGTGGTGTCTACGCCCACAATTTGCCGATCGCCCTGCCACTTCACCGCAATCACCCGCGTCAGTAAGCTAGCACAGCCCGCGATCGCCGCCCGTCCCGGTTCCAGGAGCAGATCGATCGGCTGCGGCAGTTGCCCCAGGCTAGCGGTTAACCCGGCCCCAAAGTCAGCCCAGTCGAACCTCAGGCCAGAACCGCGATACCCATAGCCAAAACCGCCCCCAAAGTCCAAATATTGCCAGTTTTCTAGGGTTTGGGCGACGGCAAGGACGGGGGCGATCGCCTGGGTAAAAGACTGGGTAGCATTGGTGCCAGTGCCCCGGTAAAAATGAAGGCCGCCTAGGCTTAACCCGCTAGCCTTTGCCAGCGCCTCTGCACGGGGTAATTCCTCTGGTCTAACCCCAATGCGGCTATTTCCCGTTAAATCCGGTAAATTTAAGCGCACCCCTAAGCGCACCCCCAAGCGCACCCCTAAGCGCACCCCCATTTGGATGCCGTTCTGTCCCATTAAGCCACCCGTCGCACCACCCATCACGGTTTTCCTGTCTATTGCTCCCCCAGAGTCCCCCGCACCGTTGATTCCTAACCCACTCCGCCAGTCCTGATAGACCTGACAAAACTGCTCCACCTGCTGAAGGCTATCCCAATTGAAGGTCCGCACGCCCCAGTCCAGGGCTTAGCGCATTTCTTCCTTCGAGAGATTACTACCGCTATAAACCAGGTCTTCTGGCCGAAATCCCGCCTTTAGCCCCAAAAATAAATCCCCTGGCGTATTGCCATGGAGTCCCCAGCCCGCCGATCGGATCTGTTGCAGCAGCGCCACATTGCCATTGACCACGGCAGCAAAGTGAAAGGTGGTGCGGGGGTAGGCGATCGACTGCTGGATCTGAGTGAGGGTGTGGTGGAGACGATCGGCGTGGTAAACGTAGAGGGGGGAGCCGTAGGTGTGGACCAGATCCGCAGCATGGTCTAGGGACAGGGGCGGCGGCGGCAAAAGGGGGCGGGGGGAGGCAGGAGCAGGCAACATCGGGCAGAATAGGCGCTAATGCTTGGGCAGACGGGGGAAAGATGGCCCTAGGGGACTGAGCAGTTGGTTCAGGCGGCGCAGTTGCTCTGCCGTGCCCATACAGATCAAGACATCCTGGGCGAGGAGGATCGTGGTGCCCGTGGGACCAGCCACAAGGCTACCGTCTTGGCGACGAATGGCTAGCACCAGCGCCCCTGTGCCCCTGCGGACTTGGGCTTCCTGCAAAGTCTTGCCAATACAGACGCAAATGCCCGGTTCTAGGCGAAATTCTTCCATATAAAAGGAGCGATCGCTCCCCGTCAGAATCCCATCCACAAAATCCATCACCTGGGGCCGCAGTGCGGCGGCGGCCATCCGTTTACCGCCGGTAATATAGGGCGAAACCACGGCATCAGCGCCCCCCCGTTGCATCTTGGGGATGGCTTCTTCGGTATTGGCGCGGGCAATGACGCGAATTTGGGGATTTAAGGTTTTTGCCGACAGAATCGTATAGAGATTTTCAGCATCTGAGGGCATGGCGGCAACCATGCAGAGGGCACGATCGATTGCCACCTCCAGTAAGGTTTCATCCAAGGTGGCATCGGCCTGGACCACTAAATAGTTGCGTTGACGGGCCAACATCACCGCCTCTGGGTTGGAGTCTACAATCACAAAGGGAATCTGCTCCGCTGAAAACTCCAGGGCAATTTGGTGACCCGTGCGGCCAAACCCGCAAAGAATGTAATGTTGTTGTAGCGCTTCGATCAACTTCCGCTGCCTTCGTAATTCAATACCATCTTGAAAGTAGCCTTGAATCACCGCCTCTGTAAATCGGTTGGCAATAAAGGCAACGGCAATCACCCCCATAAAGATTAAGGAAATGGTGAAAACCCGGCCTCGATCTCTGAGGGGATGGACTTCCCCAAACCCCACCGTGCTGAGGGTAATGACCGTCATATAGGCGGCATCCAAGAGGGGCCAGCCTTCAATAAACCAATAGCCCAAGGTACCCATCAAGATAATGAGTACCAGCGCCAGAATGCCGCCCAACAGCTCCTGGCGTAGCAGTCTGTAGCGCTGTTCTAAACTCCGCACAGAAAATCCTTACCCTCTCTGGGTAAACTGCCAACGCAAAAACCTTCAACACTATAGCTGCTGTTGAGCCGTTGTTAGCCCAGGATTAATCGCGATCGTCCTTGCTGATCTCTTGCTGATCTCTTGCTGATGGATGGGACTATACAGGTCGGAGCAACCCCCCCCATGGTTAACTTGGTTTTAGGCCAATGCAGGAATACACCGGTCGGGTCAACCCCCCCGTGCTTGCCCTGGTTCTGGGCCGATGGTTGCCCTAATGCTGGTTTTGCGGTTGCCCCGATGTTAGTCCCAAGAGGTATACACGGGGGTGCGACCTCTACCCCATAACCCCATAACCTAACAACCCAATAAAACAACCAAATATTAGAGTTAATGCTCTGTTTCTGGCCAGTTTGCTGAATCTTGCCAGTTGGCCACTAAAGTCATGGGCACTCCTGCGATCGTGCCCCCACGCTGATCTACACTACAGGGCGGCAGAGCGCTCATATAGCCCATATAATCCGTCATCAAATAATAGACAGCCACCAAGGCCGCCGCCGAAGAGGCTACCAAAAAACCGGCCAACATCAGGGAGAACTCTTGGCGAGTGAGAGCGCTTTGCATCAGACGCAAGGCCCAGCCCACCAGCACAGCAACAACGATAAAAATAACGAACATATCCTTATAAAATGGGGTCTTGCGGGGGGAGGAAATAGGCCGGACAAAGGGAATGACTCTGCCTCGGTGAGGTTCCGATGCCCTGGCCTCCTGTGCCCTAAATTTTGAAACGACTCATCACTGCTCTATTTATGAGTCCTATATTTACACAACGTAACAAGATTGCGCAACGCGCAGGAGTGAAATTATTGCGATGCTAGCTAAGCGAATTTTGCCGTGTCTGGATGTCAAAGCGGGGCGGGTTGTAAAGGGGGTGAACTTCGTGGATCTCAAGGATGCAGGGGATCCGGTGGAGCTGGCCCAGGTCTACAATGAGGCCGGAGCCGATGAGTTGGTGTTCCTGGATATCACGGCGACCCATGAGGAGCGCGACATCATTTTGGATGTGGTTTATCGCACGGCAGAACAGGTTTTTATCCCCTTAACCGTGGGGGGAGGCATCCAATCCTTAGAAATGATTAAGAATCTGTTACGTGCCGGGGCGGATAAGGTCAGCATTAATTCTTCGGCGGTGCGAGATCCGGATTTTATTAACCGGGCCAGCGATCGCTTTGGCAATCAATGCATTGTGGTGGCGATCGATGCCCGTCGCCGGACCGATCCCCAAAATCCGGGCTGGGATGTCTATGTGCGGGGCGGACGGGAGAATACGGGGCTGGATGCGGTGGCCTGGGCCAAGGAGGTGGCCGATCGGGGGGCGGGGGAAATTTTGCTGACCAGTATGGATGACGATGTAACCCAGGCGGGCTATGACTTGGAGATTACGCGGACGATCGCCGAGCAGGTGGAAATCCCCGTGATTGCCTCTGGGGGGGCGGGTACCTGTGAGCATATTGCCGAAGCGTTAACCGACGGTAAGGCAGAGGCGGCGCTGTTGGCTTCGTTGCTGCACTATGGCCAGTTGTCGATCGAGCAAATTAAAACCCATTTACAAGCCCAAAAAATCCCCGTTCGCGTTTAACCTGTACATCTTCATTTGGGAGCATCTCACTTTTGCCAAGAGACAGCTAGTCCGGCTATCTCGCGATCAAGCGTCTGGTGGGATGGGCCTCCGGCCCGTCCAAAGTGAGATCCACCCTTTTATTTAACCCGTGACTGCCATGACTCCCGCTGCTCCCAGCCCAACCCAGCCTGTGACGCTGCCCCAGCGGCGACGCTTCAGCGTGGCGGAATATCACCAATTAATCGAGCTTGGGATTCTAACCGAGGCCGATCGGGTTGAATTAATCCACGGAGACTTGATCCAGATAATTGCCAAGGGAACAGCCCATGCATCCTGTAATACGCGGTTATTGTGTGCTTTGATCCCGTTGGTGGGCGATCGGGCCATTGTTCGCAGCCAGGAGCCACTCTCCCTCAGCACCCCAACTCCCAACGGCAGTACAGCCCGTGACACAGAAAGCGAACCGGAGCCAGACTGTGCCCTCGTGCGTCCCCAGGCAGATTCCTACAGTAAAGCCCCTCCTACGGCTGAGGCTGTCTTGCTGGTGATCGAAATTGCTCAATCTTCCCTAGAGTACGATCGCACCGTGAAGCTATCCCTTTACGCCGCTGCTGGTTTGCCTGACTATTGGCTGTTCAACCTACCAGAACAACGGCTGGAAACCTACGCTGACCCCTACGCCACCCCCCAGGGCA
>JBMTWK010000290.1:0-4950 GCA_049452395.1 Prochlorothrix sp.
TTTGCGGTTGATTGCTTGCCCTGACGCTTGCTCTGGTAGTCTTGGTACTGGCTTTGGCTCCAACCACGCCCCCGCAGGTGGGATTCGTAGTGGCTGCGTTTGCTGAAGGCTTCGTAGCGTTGATCCTGCAAATCCTCAAGAAGGTCGTCGAAGGCGGCACACTCCATATCCATATCCTCTGGAGGCATCGCAGCGGCGGGGGCGGCCATTGAAAAGCAAGCTTGTGCTTCTTCGATCGTGGCCTTAGCGAGGTCGTATTGGCCCTGTTTTGCCTGTTCTGCGGCTTCTTTCTTGGCGCGGGCAACGGTGAGGAGTGCAACCTCCTGTTGAACCTCATTGTTGAAGGGGAGATCTTCCAGTTCGCCTTGGCTGACCCAGGGCAGGGCGAGGGTAGCGATGGCAGTTTGGCGATCGCCGCTGTCTACGTCATCCCAGTCGAGGTGAACCTTTAGAACCCAATCGAGGGGCGTTTGTTTTTGGATGGGAACTTGAATGCGGAAGACTGCGCTAAAGGGATTGCCTGCAATCAAGTTGGGAAGCTGATAATCGTCGTTAGACCAGGTATTAAAGTCATTAAAGCAGTCTTGGCAGATGACACCGGGGGCGAGTTCTAGGGCAAGGGCGACTTTGCGGCCTAGGGTGGACATCAGCCCTTGTAGCTCTTGCTCGAAGATTTCCGGCAACTGATCGGGGCTTTCGATGTAGTAGTAGCTGCCGTCGCCACTGGCGGCGATCGCCTCTAGCATGTGCTCGTCATAGTCGTCCCCAACCCCCAGGGTGGAAGTACTCACTCCCCGCTGAGCAAGTCCCCGCACATCTTGGCTAATCACATCGGGGTTAGTCTCGCCGACATTGGCTAAACCGTCGGAAAGGAGGATTACTCGGTTTAATTGCTCCGTTTTAAGGTGCTGGCTGACCTGGGTGCCTCCAGCGAGCCAACCGGCATGGAGGGCGGTGCTGCCCCGCGATTGGATCTTTTGGAGGGCTTGGGTAATGCGGTGTTTCTGTTGGGCGAGGGTGCTGGGGACGGGGATTTCAACGCGATCGTCAAAGGCGACAATGCTGACCCGATCGCGGCCTTGCAGTTGTTCCACGGCATACTGAGCCGCTGCTTTGGCGTAGGGCATTTTATTGCGGCCTTCCATGGAGCCAGAGCGATCGAGCACTAAGCTAAGGTTCAAATCGGGCCGTTCTTCGGTTTTTTCGAGGCTGGGGGGCGTAATACGGATGAGGAGGTCTAGGGTGCTTGCCACCTGGGGACAGAGGGCGGAACGGAGGGGAATGAGGTCGATCGTGGGGCGCATGGGCGGTAAGCTCCTGTTAGGTCGGGAAATTGGACTGGGGCAGGGTTTCTAAGGCTTGGACAATGGCTTGGGCTAGGTTTTGTCGCTCTTGGGCACTGCGGGGTAGAGTTGCGCCCGGTCCGAGGTGAAGTTCTAGATCGGTCATGATCACTAAACGGGTCCAGAGGCTGCATTGGGGATAGGCCACGGCAGAGGCTGGGGGGGGAATTTCTAGGTCTGCAAAGTCGTCTAACGTCCTAAAGTCAGGGTCTTCAAGGCACTCTTCGGCCTCTTCTGGATACTCAGCGTTGTCTAAGAAGTCGCAGTCTGCTAAATCTTCTAGATCCTCGGTTGCTTCTGAGGGGCTAAGGGGAAGAGAGGTCGGTCTGGCGCGATCGAGGGCTGGAAAAGCGGGAGCGGGATCAGCAGCAGGAGCGGGGGGGGCAAATGCTGCGGGCGCGGGAGGGGGAGGGGGAGGGGGAGCGGGGACAGGGGGCGAGGCCGATCGCTGCCGGATGCTTTCCAAGAAGGCTAGGGCCGGATTGGCGGGGGTCACCGTGAGTTGTACGCCTCCCTGGAGGAGTGCCTCTAGGTCTGCATTGGTTTTGGACTGGAGGAGGGGCTGGAGGGCTTGGGTGCTGTAGCCTTCCCGCAGGAGCCGCCGCACCAAGAGGAGTTGCAGCAAATGCCGGTAGCCGTAGCGGGCCGATCGGCCCAGTTTTTGGGGTTCATCGACCAAACCTTGGCTGGTGTAGTGGCGCACTAGGCGGGGTGTCAGGGTGTCTCGCACGCCATGGGGAACCTTAGAGGGGATAGAGGCACTGGAGTCGCTGGAATCGGGTCGATCGGGCAGGAATTGGGGCAAAAGTTGATTTAAAACCGTCACGAATTCCTCCAGGGTCCAGTGGGGATTTTGGTGGGCATACTGGTGCAGGGTCGTCATGGTTCCATGGTATTGATTGCAATCAAAAACGTCAATAACATTTTTTGTTGTTAACGTCGCAACCTGGAAATTTCTTTGGGAGGGTCCCTTGTCAAGACTGACAAAGGAGCTTACAGTTGAGGCACTTTTTGGGGTTGAGGGGGGTCACTGCCCCAATCATCACCGTTTCAGCCTATGCTTCAGATCCCTAGGCTAGATCTTTAGGCTAGATCTTTAGGCTGAACGCTCCGGCTTCCGGCCACGATCGGCCAAGCCCTGACCCTCGTCTCTCTCCGGCTTCTCCCGCTTCTGCCCCGTTGTAGCCCGCTCCTTTCCTTCACTATGGTTAGTCATTCCCCCTTCCTGAGCCATCCCAACCCCCGCCTAACCCCCGTTGTGCTGGTGGGGTTGGTGCTGCTGCTCGGCGACAGTTTTGGTAGCACTGCCCCCAGTTCGGCCCAGGGTCTGCCCCAAGGTTTTTCGCAAGGTTTTTCCCAAACCTTACCCCAAACCCTGCCCCCAGCTTCCCCGGCGCTCCCTGCGGCTCCCTCTGGCCTCACCTTTGGCCAGCCCCTCCCTACCACTTCGGTTACGGCTCCGGTCTCGGTTCCGCTGTTGCCCCCCGGTGCTGGTGAATTACCCTTTCAGGTGCCTCCGGCTCCCCCCCTCTCCACAGCTTTGGGGAGTCCGGTGCAGACCGTTTTGCCCTTTGGGGCTGGTCCTCGCTATTTGGTCTATGTGCGCGGCAGTAGTGATTTACTACTAGAACAGGTCCAGCGGCTGGAACCGGGCGCATTTCGCCAGGATATAGATAATCAACGGGTGATTCAGGCCGGAATCTTCAGTACAGAGGCCAATGCCGAGGATTTGGTTCGTCAGTTGAATGCCCAGGGCATTTTGGCAGAGGTAGAAACGGTCACTGAGCCTGTGGCGGGGGTGGGGTCTGGTCCCAGTTTTGGGGGGGGGCCGGTGCCCGGTGCCGTGGCTTCTGCGGTGAGCAATGGGGTTGGTGCGGTGCCCTTTGCGGGGGGCTTGGGTTCGGCTCCGGTGTTGCCTGCGTTGCCCGGTGGGAATTTTGGGGCCGGAAACTTTGGGGGCGGGAATTTCGGGGCTGCTCCCTCCGTTCCCTTTACGGGGACTGCCTCGACCTTTAACCCGGCGGGGGGCTTGGGTGCTTTTCCCGCTGCTGCTTTTCCCGCTACTTTGCCAACCACTTTTCCAACTGCCTTACCAACGGCTGCTTTGCCCGGTGGAATTGCGTCTGGTGCGGCGGGGACGTTGCCGCCCTTCCCTGGTGCTGTGCGTGGCGTTGCCGATAGCAATACAGTCAGTTTTGGGACTTTACCGGCTCTGGGGGCGGGTTTACCCTTGGGTTCCGCGCCGTTTGCCGGGAATGCTGCGCCTGGGGTGGGGGCTGTGCCCTTTGGTCCGGGAGGCATGGCCCCAGGTGTTGGGGTGAAGTCCTACTATATTGCGATTCCGGCGAGTCCCAATTCCCTCAATGAGATCTACCAGACGTTAATGCAGGCGAATCTTGGCGTAATGCCCCCCTTAGAGCAACGAATGTCCCGTTTAGGTTCTTTTTTGGCGATCGGTCCCTTTGGCGATCGGGTAGCGGCGACGCTAGCAGAAACCCAACTTCAGGCAGCGGGTCTGCATAATGCTCGCGTTTACTACGGTTACTAGGCTATTTGCGCCACTGTTGCGGGTACGGTGGCGAGTGGAGTGGCTCGCGCCTTTGGCGACGGGTGTTGTGTTTCTGCTGGCATGGCAGGGCGCGGTGGTGCTGTTTGAGTGGCCGCCCTATTTGCTCCCTGGCCCTCTGCTGGTGTTCCAAACCCTGATCCAAGACTGGGGGCTGTTGTGGCCTGCCTTGGTGACGACTTTGCAGATTACGCTGCTGGCCTTTGGCTTAGCCGCCGTTTCAGGGCTAGCCTTGGCGATGGTTTTTAGCCAAAGTGTTTGGATTGAGCGAAGTCTGTTTCCCTATGCGATTATTCTACAAACAACGCCGATCGTGGCGATCGCGCCCCTGATTATTATTTGGGTGCGCAAGCTTGTCCCTGGGGAGTCGGCGACCTTTGTTTCCCTGGTGATTTGCGCCTGGATTGTGGCTCTGTTTCCGATTTTGTCCAATACGGTGCTGGGCTTGAAGAGCGTCGATCGGGTGCTGCTGAACCTGTTTCAGTTGTATAACGCTTCCCGGTGGCAAACGCTGATCCATCTGCAATTGCCCTATGCTTTGCCCTATTTTTTGGGGGGATTGCGCATTAGTGGCGGTTTGGCCCTGATTGGGGCGGTGGTGGCGGAGTTTGTGGCGGGGACGGGGGGCACCCGATCGGGGCTAGCCTACGAAATCCTGATGGCGAGCTATAACCTCCAAATTCCCCGGATGTTTGCAGCGCTATTCCTGGTTTCGGCCCTGGGTATCCTGCTATTTACGGCTCTCACGGCTCTCTCCTACGTTTTACTCCACCGCTGGCACGACAGTGCCCTATCCCGCACCCCCTAATTATTCCTTCCCTGCCCTCTGGGATCGCCGATTTGCAATCGGCGCTTCTGTTCCCCCCCTTTCCCCCTGGGATCGCCGATTTGCAATCGGCGCTTCTATTCCCCCTCTTTCCCCCTGGGATCGCCGATTTGCAATCGGCGCTTCTATTCCCCCTCTTTCCTTCTATATAAGAGGGTCGGCACGGGGGCACGACCCCTACCCCTGTTAAGAGGGTCAGCACGGGGGCACGTAAG
>JBMTWK010000291.1:0-4942 GCA_049452395.1 Prochlorothrix sp.
GGGTCGGCACGGGGGCGCGACCCCTACCGGGATTCTTCTAAAGTGGGATGCTCCCGGTGCGGTGAGGCTGGTTGCTGGCTGGTTCTCCCCTGCGATCCCCCCTACATTTGCGTTAACTTTGATGAAGTTTGGATCTGCTTGGGGCCTTGGGGGAACACTTCCATTGGAAAATTTGTAGTGTGTTTTACAAAAGTTCTAAAACCATTTCCTTTTGATCCCCGGTGTCTTTTTCTGCAAAGCCGTAGGGATCCCGTTGAAAATCTCAGTGATTACACTCTCTTTTTATGAAAACCCTGAAGAACTCTAAAGACTTTCTAAAGATAGAGATTCTTGGCTTTGTCCGGAAGTCTTGACTATGCCTTGTCTTGACCGCGATCGGAGTGGGCCAAGGTGATTTTTCTATTAGGGACAATGGATAAAATCACAGACCAAGGTACTGGCATCTCCTGAGATTTATCTTGCAACTCCCTGATCCCCAGTCATTTTCCCCAATCTGGACCTCGCTCCAATTGTCGTTAAGATCCTGGCTTTAGATCTGGGCCTAATCTGGGCATATCTATCTGGGTGCAGTGGTGCTGAAGGGTGGCAACCCATTCTGGGCTGCAATCACAGCGACCCGCCCCCAGTGCGCCTTGTCTCCAGCTTCCGACCTAGACCTATCGCCTAGCCCAAGTGAGCTGGTTTTTTCCCTGTCGGGATGTTTCTTGCTGTGTTGTTGAGCTGTTGTTAGCGGGGTGGTTCAGGGCGTTGTGCCTGCTGAAGTCGCCCTTGAGGAGTTGTTAAAAGGTAAAGGTCATCACCATGGATAATTTTTCTCACCTATCGTCTTCCTGTCGCTACTGCCGCTCCTATACGCCGGAGGGGAGGCGAGGTGGACATTGTGGCCGCTTAGACGTAACGGTGATGGGGCACTGGGAAGCTTGTCCCCTTGCTTCTCCGCCCTTCGCTAAGGCTTGGCCTGATCCTATACCTTTACCGCCGTTGGTCGCGGCCCCCGTGGCGATACAGGGGCGCACTTGTTCGATTCCGTTGTCTACCCTTGCCTGTCCTGTCTCAGAGCCAGAACCGACCGTGATTGCGTCGTAAGCAGAGCCTTAGGGCGAATCCCAACAGTCCAAGAGCGTCAGGTAGCGCAGGGCAGGGTGGACAGGGGCTTTGGGCGGTGTCCGTAGGGTTAAACCGGCTTGGGCTGGGGTTCGATCGCCTTTTTTGCCGTTACAGCGGGCGCAGGCCGTCACTACGTTCTGCCAGGTATGCGGCCCCCCCTTCGATCGGGGCACTACGTGATCTAGGGTCAAGTCCTGATGGCTCCCGCAGTACTGACAGGTGTGGTTATCCCGTTTGAGAACGCCGCGACGGTTTACCGCAGGTACTTTCCAATGCTGATCCGATCGGCTGTAGCGTAACCGAATATGCTCTGGCACGGTCAGGACTTGGCTGGGCGATCGCAGTTGCCAGGATTTGGCCCGATCGAAGCTGAGGGATTCGGCCTGTCCGCTCAGGAGTAGGACGGCGGCCCGTTTGAGGCTAACCCGTGCCGTGGGCAAGTAGTTTTGGGAAAAGACCAGCACGGATTTTTGCAACAGGTTTTTTTGCAACCGGTTGTGCTGTAGTACGGTTGGCGACAAGGAAACTTGCTGCCCTGGAGTCTGGGGGGGTGCCATCGTTTAACCTCCCATTGAGATTGATTTGAGATGAATTGAGATGAACGTGAGAGCAAGAGATTCAAGGCCAGCGATCGCGTAACGCATTTGCGGTGCGTTGGTAGCGCGCCCTACGGGTTGCTGCGGTGCGTTGCACCCTACGGTTTGCGGCACCGGGGTTGTGTGGACTGGCTTGATGGGGTCTAGCGACAAGGGGCTAGGGGGACGATCGGGGGCGATCGGGACAGCACAGCGGGTGTGGTTTTTAGCTGTTTAGCTTTGGGATCGCAGGGGGAAGTCTGGGATGAACTTCCAACGATCGCCCCCCTAGCCTTGCTAGATTACTAGATACTACAAAATGTATTACAATTTGTCCAGCCCTGCTGGTCTAGAGGGGCCGTGCTAAGATACAGGCACCTTTACAAAACTTTAAAAGAAGCCAGAAACAGCCGTGGTTACAACAACCCTGCCCTCCCCAACCCTCAACCCCCTAGACTGGACTTGGCAAGGCCACTCCATTCGCTACACCGTGGCCGGTCAAGGTAAGCCGGTTGTGCTGATCCATGGTTTTGGAGCCTCGATCGGCCACTGGCGCAAGAACATTCCCGATTTGGCCGCCGGGGGTTATCAAGTTTTTGCCTTAGATTTACTGGGGTTTGGCGCATCGGCAAAACCAAACCAGGAGTACAGCCTGGAGTTGTGGCAAGACCTGCTGTGTGATTTTTGGCAGGAGAAAATTCAGCAGCCCACGGTGTTTGTCGGCAACTCGATCGGCGCACTGCTGGCCCTGATGCTGGCGGCGAACCATCCCGATAAAACAACGGGAGCCGTGCTGCTCAACTGTGCTGGGGGGCTGAACCACGGTTCCGGCGATATTAACCCGGTTTTCCGGGGCATCATGGGCTTTTTTACCAATATCGTCAACTCGGAATTTTTCGGCCCGATCGTCTTTAACCAAGTCCGCCGCAAGTCCCAAATTCGCCGCACCCTCTACCAGGTCTACGGCAACCCCGAAGCCGTCACCTCCGAGCTGGTGGATATGCTCTATGAACCCTCTTGCCATGAGGGTGCACAAAAGGTTTTTGCTGCGATTCTGCGGGCACCCTCCGGCCCCACTCCGGCGGAGTTACTGGAGCGCTTAGAGCGGCCCGTCTTGGTCCTTTGGGGCGAGAAGGATCCCTGGGCACCGGTGTCCGTTGGTCGCCGGATGTTCCAGCCCCACACCGAAGAACCCAGCCTCCAGTTTGCTAGCATCCCCAAAACGGGCCACTGTCCCCACGATGAGCGGCCTGAGGAAGTTAATCCCCGAATTTTGGACTGGCTGCGCCACTATCATTAAAAACGAGTCTATCGCCCATGATCGCCACCGCTCCCCTAACCCAGAAGTTCAGCTTTGAACAGTACCTCGCCTACTGTGATGGCCATGAAACGCCCCATGAATTGGTTGAAGGAGACCTGATTCCCATGACAGTCGGTACCGGTAAACACGGCTCGATTATTCGCTTTCTATGGTTGCAATTCGAGCAAGCCAGTGCTGCAAGTGGTAATCCCTGGGTGACTTTGCCCGGTTTAGTTGGCATTCGATCGCCGCGAGGACGGCGCTGGGAGACCTCCCGGATTCCTGATGTAGCGGTGTTGCCCAAGGCCCAGTGGGAGGAGATGGCCAATCGATCGGCGGTGATTGACTTTCATGAAACGCCGCCGCTGCTGGTTGTGGAAGTGGTCAGCCCCTCTACGAGGACAGATGATTATCGATCGAAGCGATCGGAATATGCCCTCTTGCAAATTCCAGAATATTGGATTGTGGATCCCTTGGCTGGGAAGGTGACGATCGGCCTAGAACAGGCTCAACTCTATGACCTGACGGAATATGAGGGGGAAGACCTTATTCAGTCCCCCACTTTCCCGACTCTCACCCTGACGGCGCAACAGATTCTGACTGCCTAGTCCCGGCGCTCCTTGCAGAAGATCGTCGCATTCACGGGGAACAAGCCGGAAAATGGTATACTCACGCAGTCGGTTCCAGTGGGGAGCAGCCACTGGAGGTAACGGGGAAAGTTTGGTGTAAGTCCAACGCTGTCCCGCAACTGTAAGGAGAGGTGGCTGAGGTTTCTGAACGCAAGCCACGGCGATTAAGGCCGCGATCGTAAGATTGATCGCAAGAACCCTCGCCGATCGAACCCTCTTCAAGCCAGGATGCCCACCGTCGCCCTGATCCGCTCTTTTCCATCTGCGAGGCACAGATTTATGCGTTTCCCTATTCCCCCAACCGCTGTGAGCGCTAATCACAGTCGGTCTAGTACATCTTTTCTCTCCTCAGCCCTGCGCACCGGCTCCCGCTACAGCACTGGTGCTCTGATCGCTTTAGTTTCTGTCTTTGCCCTCACCCGCCCCGCCTTGGCCCACCATGCCATGGGCAACACCACCCCCAACACCTTTGCAGAAGGCTTGGTATCGGGATTGGCCCACCCCATCATTGGCTTAGATCATTTAGCGTTTGTCGTTGCGGTCAGTTTTCTCAGCTTGAGCCAGTCCTTGGGGTTGCGGCTGCCGATCGCGTTTATGGGCCTTGCCATGGCGGGTACGGGGCTGCATGTGATGGGTTGGATCTTGCCGGGGGCAGAGGGGGGCGTAATGCTGTCTGTGCTGTTGGTGGGTTGGTTATTAACGGGCAATCGTCAGCCCCAGCCTTTGGTTTTAGTCGGTTTGGCTGCGTTAGCGGGTCTTTTCCATGGCTATGCCTATGGAGAGTCGATCGTGGGGGCCGAGACAACGGCGCTCTTTGCGTATCTGCTGGGCTTTACGGCAATTCAGTTGGCGATCGCGGTGGCCCTGCTTGGCTTTGGTCAAGGTGTGCTCCAGTGTGTTGCGGCGATCGGAGGGGCCGATCGTTCTAGCGCGACGGGTCTACACGCCGTGGGTTGGTTGACCTGTGGCATTGGTTTAACCTTGCTGGTATCGAGCTTGATGGATGCCCTGCTACCAACGGTTTAAGGCAAAAATCAGGCTCAACTTATCTCTAATCTCCCTCGTTCCCACGCTTTCCCTCGTTCCCACGCTCCGGCGTGGGAATGCCCGCCCCGACGCTCCAGCGTCGTCTTTCTGCCCTTCTCTTCAGGACTTGGCGTGAGTAAGCGCAACGGGTAAACTCTCGTTCCCCTGCGACTCTCGTTCCCACGCTCCAGTGCCATCTTTCTACATCTCTCAGGATGCCGTCCCAGTTGGGTGATTAGGAAGAAGCTAGGGGGGTGCGATCCCTACAGAGACAGACAGGCCGATTGCAAATCGGCGATCCCAGG
>JBMTWK010000292.1:0-4939 GCA_049452395.1 Prochlorothrix sp.
GCGAGGTCAGCGCTAGGGTCGAGAACGAGGTCAGCGCTAGGGTCGGAAGCGAGGTCGGTCGCGAGGTCGAGAACGAGGTCGGGGCTAGGGTCGAGAACGAGGTCGAGGCTGGGGTCGGGAGCGTCAGCGCTAGGGTCGGTCGCGAGGTCGAGGCTGGGGGCGGGGCTAGGATCGACGATCGGTCGCAAATCCGGAATCGGTCGCAAATCTGGACTATCCCAACCGCCCCCCTGCACTGAACCACCGGGGGGTTCCAGCCACAGCGAGTCTGGCAGACTGCCATTGTGGGCAGCGGGGGGAGGATCGGGGGGGAGAAGATCGATCGCAGGTGGCCCAGGGTGCAGATCCAACTCCAGCCCATCCAGCACAAAACTAACCGGCAGTTGGTTGGGATCAAAGGTCTCAGCCGCGTGTTCCGCTAAGACCGGGCCATCCTGCTGGGGTACTGGGGGTATGGGGCTAGACCGATCGGCCTCGATCGATTCCGGACTGGGATCCCCTTCCCCTAAGTCCTGATCAGGGGATTGTGGCGAATCTGGGGGCTGGGGGGCGGGTGGGTGCCCAAACTGTTGGGCTAGCTCTTGCTGAAGTGCCCGCTGCCGTTCCAGCAGAGCCTGGTAATGAGGCAGTTGGTTGAGGTAGAGGGGCGTTTTCCAGCGGGGTTTCTTTTGGCCCAGCACCCGCCCGTAGAGCATGATCACATAGACCGGAGCCTGATTCGCAGGCAAAATCTCCGCTAACGCCTGCTCCTGCAAAATTTCCACCAAAGGCTGTAACACAGCTTGGGCCGCTGGATTCTCCTCCGCCTCCACCATTAGATGGAGGGTATTGCCCCGTTGCTGCGTTTTGATAGACCAATCCGTCCGTCCCAGGGCGCGGTAAAACCACTGGGCCAGGGAAGGGGCGGCGGCAGGGCCGGAGCCAGGGACGATCGGGGGTGAAGCGGGCGAGAATTGAGCCATTGAGACCCTAGTCCTGTGTCGTCATGGGGTGGGCAGGGGAATAAGGAAAGGGGCAAACACCTCTCAGTTAGCGCCTAGGTCAGCGCCTAGGTAAGCATAGAGATAACACACTCGTTGTCAATTGAGTACCCATATTCAGTCCCCAGCTATAGCAATCCTAAAAGAATCCTGAGCGATCGGCTTCCCGCCCCTGTCTGGACAGCGGGGCCGGGGGGGAGGGCGACCCAGACAGCCCCCCAAAAAACTAGCCCCCCGGTGTTGGATAACCAGAGGGCCAAGGGGGCAAGGGACAGAAGGGGAACACTGGGGAAAATCCCGGTTGAGGGGCCGAAACCTTAGCGGGGTCGGCCTCAGTCGCCCGTAGGCAGGGTCAAGAAGAGCCTTTTTCTTGTATTTTTCCCCTGCTTCAGGGAGTTAGGGGAACTTTCCTCAGGTTCTGGCTAGGGAGCATCCCACTTTAGCGATTTAACCGACTGGGTAGGGGCAACCCCCCCCTGGTTGCCCTGGCTTTGGGCCGAAGAGGGTCGGCACGGGGGCACGACCCCTACCCAGCTATCCTCTAAAGTGGGATACACCCTTCTAGCTATCCCTAGCAACCTAGTCTGTAAACGCTTAGTCGTTTTCCCAGTCTTCACGACCGACTAGATCACCCAGGCGATCGCGCAGCAGGAAACTATTGCGCTCCAACTCGCTCTCAACTCCGGCCCACTCACGGGCAGGAATGTACTTGCAAAGAATGTAGATGGGCTGTTGACGACTTACACAACCCTGGTGAATGAGGTGACGGGCTTCGTCACGGATCGTCTCGATGGAATAGGACAGAACAGCGGTGGATTGAATCATGATATAAACACCCTCAAAGCCGGACAAGGTGAACAGGACAAATATCTAAACGAGAACCGATTGACTCCAGCGATCGACGGCTGGACCATCAGCACCTGACAATCAAAACTAAGACGTAAATGCTAGAGATAGGATCCAGCCTCCGGTAACCCCTGCGCTTCAAGAACGCCATTGGCATAAACTCAAGGTTCTTGCAGCCAGCGGATTTACAACAAGAGGGCTTGGACGATGGGATGGCTCAAAGCCACGGGCAGACAGAGATAGGATAGAGAAGGCTAGTGCGACAGGTCGATCGAAACAAGCCAAATGGCACCGACCTGGGGCTGAAGAGAGGGAAGACGGAGAACCGGATGGAGAATGCTGAGTGCATGTCCGTCAGGATTAGGAGGGCAGATAGGAGGGCAGTAGGAGGGCAACTGAGTCTAAGGGAGACTTTGGGGCTGGTCCTTAGGATCCGGATTATCAAAAGCAGATAAATTTCGGAGGAAATTTATAGTGGTATGTAGCCCTAGATACTGAAGTATTTCCCATTGTCTACCTTGACTCGTGTTTCACTATATTAATAAATGTTGCACAAGTCAGAAACCCCTGACCCTAAAAAAAATCTGTAGACCGGGGAGATCGTGCCGCCCAATCGTCCCGCACAATAGGGGCAAAGCCATACCACTGGAAGGGAACCATTACCGTGCTGCTGTGTAAAGGATTTGAGGTTGAAATGTACACCGGAACCCCCCAGGGTGAAATCGTGGGGTTATCGGACAAGATTGTGCTGGCCCTCGATCGCTTTATGCGGGAGCCAGACAGCCGCAACGTTGAGTACACCACGGCTCCCCTCTGCTGCTATGAGCGTCTGCTCTGTGACTTGGTGCGCCCTCGCCAGCAACTGCGCAACTATTTGCACCAACTCGGTAACTATACCCTGATTCCCGGCAGTACCCTCTCTCTGGGGGGCCGCGATCGCTTCTACCGCTCCGACCCTGAAAATCCCTACCACACCTACATCGAGCAGACCTACGGCACCGATGTGGTCACCGCCAGTATTCATATCAATATCGGCATTCACGATTCCGAAGACCTGCTGCGGGCCTGCCGTTTAATCCGCTTAGAAGCCCCGCTGCTGTTGGCCCTCAGTGCCTCCTCGCCCTTTCTGGACGGTCAACCCAGCGGCTCCCACTCCAGCCGGTGGCAACTGTTCCCCCAAACCCCGCCCCGATCGCCCCTGTTTGAAAGCCACAACCACTACATCCGCTGGGTTGAGGAGCAGCTTCGCCTCGGCACCATGCAAAATGTCCGCCACCTCTGGAACTCCGTGCGGCCCAATGGCGACCAGCGCCCCTACAAAGTCAATCGCCTGGAACTGCGCATCTGTGACCTGGTAACGGATCCCCTGGCGTTGCTGGCAATTACCGCATTTCTGGAAGCCCGCATCTGGCAAGTTTTGGAAGACCCCAGCCTGGATCCCCTCACCCAAAGCCAACTCCCCGCCGCGACTCGCGCTTCGGATCTGCTGGATCTCACCCTCAACAACGAAGCGGCTGCGGCCCGATCGAGCTTGGATGCAACCCTGCGCCACTGGCAGGATGGCCGGGAGATTCTGGCCCGCGACTGGATCCAGGCGCTTTACCAAGAGGTCTGGCCGATCGCGAAAACCAAGGGCTTTAGCTGCTTCCTCTCGCCGCTACAAAAAATCCTGCGGGAGGGCAACCAAGCCCAGCAATGGCTGCACCAGGTGGAACAGGGCCGATCGCCCCAGGACGTGATCCAAGGGGCGATCGTGGCCATGGCCCAGCAGGAAGTGGATTTAGAAGATAAGCTCTGTCAGCCCTTGGTTGCCTAACGAGACCCATAGACCCACGGGCCTCTGGCCCCTGCCCCTCCCTGTCCAGGATTAGGGCGGGTGCGTTGGGGCACAGGCGGGTACGTTGGGGCACGATTGCGCTAGGGCACGATTAGACGGGTGTGTCAGGGCATGATTACTTTAGGGCACGACTAATTGATAGACCCGCTCAACGCCGATCGGGTTGCGCACCAAAACATTTACGCTTCCCCCCGCTTGAATGGGCACGATCGCCTCGACGAGTCCGGTTTTGGCGACCTCTAGGGGTTGACCGTTGACAAAGAGCAAATTGGGGGGGTCAGTCAAGGCTTGGATTTGGACCTGATCGGAGCCGCGCCGTAGCATTTGCTGCACATCAAAGCGCACAGAATTGGGATTAAAGACTTGGGGCGGTGTGGGGGGTTCACCAGGATTAATGGTTGAATATTGGTTAGGCTCCATCAAAACCGTTTGGTTTTGGGCTGAAACTTCCACAGCCCCTTGGGTTGTTGCCATGCCAAGTTTTCCGCTTAAGCTACTTACCGTTACCCCAAACTCCGTCCCCCGGACTGCGGCAACTCCGGCGGGGGTTTGAATTTGGAGGCGAGAACTGGGGTTATTGAACCGGCGCACCTGGAGGCGGGCCTGCCCCGTGGTGACATTCATTTCCGTCACCTTGCCGCCATTGCTCAAGGTGCTCAGGCGACTCACGGTCAGGTTGGTATTTTCCGAAACCCGGACAATGCCAATGCCATCGTCCACATTGATGATGGCGCTGGAGCCAGCCCCCGTCCGAATGCCTTGACCGACTTGGGTGAGCCGATCGCCCGCCTTCGCCGGACGGCCCCCGCTGCCGGTGAGATAGGTCACGCTGCCCCGCGCCTCCCGCACATCCAACCAGCGTTGGCTAGAAGCCCGTAGCGTTTGGGCTGATAACCCCGCCGAGAAACCATCGGCTCCCAGCAGGACTGCTGCCGCCATGGCTAGGCTCCACAGTTGACGTTTGGAAACGCCCTGCGACTGGGGCTGGGGCTGGGTGGCCGGGGCTGGTGTGGGGGTTATTCGGCGGGGCATCCAGTTCATGGGGGTGGGTAATGGGGGGGTAAGGAGGGCAGAGAGGCATAGGCAAGGGGACCAAGATCGGGTCTTTTCAGGCGAGTCCGCTGATCTTTTTCCCACAGTTCTGTTCCCACAGTTCTTTTCCCATAGTGCTAGGGCGTGGCGAGGGGATTGGCCTTGCGCAGGGCAAAGGGCTGTGGGGGGAGGTAACTATTCAGGGGTTAACGGAAGAAAGAGGGTTAGAGGGGGGTCCATCGGG
>JBMTWK010000293.1:0-4937 GCA_049452395.1 Prochlorothrix sp.
TCATATGAATCTCATGATGAGATAGCCTCTTCATCAATTAATCGAGGTGCCCTAGCTTTTGTAGCATGATTTCGGCATTTGAAATGAGTTGGGGATGGCTCCCTTCTTGCCAGACTTGATAGTTTCGATCGTTCTTGTGGTCTGCTTTTGCGAGGTGGAGACGATCGAGGAGAGGGTGGGCATGATGCTCAGTGAGTAGGGCAACGAGTTGCCGAGCGGTAAAGGATTTAAAACTAGCCATACAGCGGCTTAAATTGGGAGCCTGGGCAACAAGATGCAGGTGATTTTCTAGAATGACGTATCCGTAGATTTTGAATTGCGCATGTTTTCGGAGGTGGGACCAGCTATCGAGCACGATCGCGACGGCTTCAGGACGAGTAAAGATGGGTAGCCATTCAATGACAGTGCAGGTGAGGAAGTGAGGCCGATCGGGTTCTGTGATTTGATAGCGACTGCGACCCATAAGACAATTATGGCGGCAAAAGTCTTGAATTTTAATGCTTTAAGCTTATCATGCTCCATTTCTTGCAGTCTGTTTAATCTGGTTCTTGTTGGGCGCTGGAGCATCTTGAATCAGGGGTTAATGCGACGCTGGAGCGTCGGGGAGGCATTCCCACGCCGGAGCGTGGGAACGAGGGTAGGTCAGGTTATACTCTGGTTCCCATGCTCTGCGTGGGAACTCTTGTTGGGCGCTCCAGCGCCCTGTGTTATGCAGATGGGAGACTTGACGCTGGAGCGTCTGGGGAGGCATTCCCACGCCGGAGCGTGGGAACGAGGGTTGGAGCGGGGGACAATGCAGCAAAGGCCAGCTTTCCAGTATAGTCATAGCCAATTCCTGCTCTCCCCTTGAGGCACTTCCCTAAGACTTCTTCCCCCCCCTATGAATATCCTCTTCCTCCATCGCAACTTTCCCGCCCAATTTCGCCACCTCGCCACGCAACTGGCCCAAGACCCGAAAAATCGAGTTGTTTTCTTAACCAAACGCCCCGAAGGAGAACTAAAGGGGGTTGAGAAATATCTCTACTCCGTCACTCGTAACGTTAGCCCCCAAACCCATCGCTATGTTCGACCCCTAGAAGAAGCTGTCAACGATGGACAGGGGGCGTGGCGTGTGGCTTACCAACTTCAGAAGCAGGGCGGATTTGAACCCGATGTCATCTATGCCCATGTGGGCTGGGGTCCGGGGTTGTTTTTATTGGATTTATTTCCCAAAGCCCGATATTTAGGCTTTTTTGAGTGGTATTACCATGCACGGGGGAGTGATGCGGATTTTGATCCGGCGGATCCGTTGGATGAGGATAATGTGGCGCGGATTCGGGTTAAAAATGCGCCGATTTTGTTGGAGCTAGCCCACTGTGCTGGGGGAGTTGTGCCGACTCAGTGGCAATGTCAGCAATTTCCCCAGGAATTCCATTCTAAGCTAAAGGTTTTGCATGATGGGATTGATACGAGCTTTTTTCAACCCCAACCGGGCTTTCGGTTAAAGTGGGATGCTTTGGTGGAGCCTCCGGCAACAGCCCCGATCGCAGGGGTGCCCCTGACCCCAACGATCGAGAATATGCCGCATTTTTGGAGTCAGTCCTTGGATTTAGGGGATTGTGCTGAGTTAATTACCTATGTGGCGCGGGGGATGGAACCCTATCGCGGTTTTCCCCAATTTATGGCGGCAGTGGCCCAGGTGCTCCAGCGCCGATCGACGGCCCAGGTGTTGATTGTTGGGGAAGATCGGGTGGCCTATGGCAAAACGCTGACCAATGGCAAAACCTATGCCCAGCAGAGCTTGGAGACCCTAAATTTGCCGGAAACGGTGCGCAATCGTCTGCATTTTGCGGGGCATATTCCCTACGATCGCCTTCGCCAGGTTTACCAGGCTTCTGCGGTCCATGTCTACCTAACTCGGCCCTTTGTGCTGTCTTGGTCGATGTTGGAGGCGATGGCCTGTGGGGCGGTGGTGCTGGGGTCGCGGACGGCTCCGGTGGAGGAGGTGATTGAGGACGGGGTTAATGGCTTTTTGGTGGACTTTTTTGAGGTGGGGACGATCGCCGATCGCATCGAGGACTTGCTCGATCGGCAGGCTGAGCTAGAGCCAGTGCGGCAGCGGGCGCGGGAGACCATTTGCGATCGCTATGACTTGGCGAAGCTATTGCCGGAACATTTGCGTTGGCTGGAGGGCTAGGGCCGAGGCGCACCGCCGCTTAGTAGGACTTGATTGAGTACGTCTTGGTGCATCAGCGCCCGATCGCGCAGGGAATAGATACGATCGCGGGATAAAGCCTGACCGTTAGCGTAGGTTTGCAGCAAAAGCCAGCTAATATCCCGTGATTCCGGGGGCAGTTGGGAGAGGTGGTAGCCCGGTATGTCTAGGCTTTGCATGAGTTGGGTGACCTTGGGATCGTAGCTGAGGCCCACACAGCGACAGCCTTCGGCAAGGGCCATAATCAAGCCATGGAGCCGCATGGCGATCGTCATTTCTACGCCCTGGAAAATGCCTTTGAGCTTCTGGGGGTGGGTGGGTTCAAGCCAGTGATACTCGCCGCTTAGGGTTTGGGCGACGACTTCTAGGGGTTTGCGATCGGCTTGGGGCTGGAAGGGGACGAGCAAAATGCAAGCCCCGGTTGCGGTTTGGAGATCGGCGAAGGCTTGCGCTAAAGTGCGTAGTCGGGCCTCCGTCAGCAGGGGATGGGGCCGGAGGTTAATGGCAATGCGGGGGGCGGGGAGGTTGCCCAGGCCGGTGACGGCTTCCGAGGTTAAGGCCCAGACGGGATCCGGGGCTTCAACGTAGGGGACTTGCCATTGGGTCAGCAGTTGGGCGGATCCCCCGTCTCGGATACTGACCCCGTGGCAGCGGCGGAAAATTTGGCGGGTGAGCCAGCGGCTCCAGGAGCGGTGTAGGGGACCGATGCCCTGTGCCCAAGCAATGGTGCGTAAATTCAAGCGCTGGGCCAATCCCATGAGGCCACCGTAGTAAAGCAGGCTAGCGGGGCTGGTGCTGTCCTGCATGAGGCTTCCGCCCCCGAAAATAAAGGCTTCTGCGGAGAGCAAGGCTTTGATAACGGCAAAGGCCGAAAAGCGATCGATCGCTTCAACGTTGTAGCGACTGCGGGTTTCAACGGGATTACCGGATAGGACAACGGGAATGGCCGTGGGGGGCAGCATCTGGAGGAGGGTGGCCAAGAGCGCTTCATCGCCGCCGTTGCCCTTGCCGTAATAGCCGCAAAGCATTACTCGCATTCTACTGGTGTTCTACTCTGGTGTTCTACTCGCAGGTGGTCTACTCGCATTCTAGGGTGCACTTTACGGGTCGGAAGTGGGACCGAGTTGCGGGCTGGTTTGGGACACAGACTTTAGAATTCTAAGCTTGAAGGCGAAGAAATGCCTAGAAAGTTGGCTGGGACTCTCTATCCTGGGGAACCGGCTCACTTTGGCCCTCACCCCCGCCCCCTCTCCCAAGGCGAGAAAGAGTTTTTGCTGAGTCGCTCAGACCCCCTGGGATCGCCGATTTGCAATCGGCCCTTTGCGGTCCCAAGGGCGGCAGGGGATTCTCTGGGGTTGATAAATATCGTCTCAACCGTTGACGGCCTTCGCAGACCCTAGCACCATAGGCTCATCCCCCAGAGTCCCCTTGCCTTTCCCCCACGGCTATGACCACTCCCGACCTTGCCCCCCGTCGCCAAGCGCTCTATTGGCGTTTGCTCTCCACGCTGATTAGTGCCAACACCGAAGCCGCTAATTTAGACACCCTAGCCCAGGCGATCGCATCTGACCTGAATCTGCCCCCGGCGATTCTCGATCCCCAGATCAGTATTGAGCATTTGCTCCAGCGCTATCCCGAATTGGAGCCGGATTTTACCCAACCGTTAATTCCGGTCATGCCTGATGTGGCGGCGGGTCTGGAGGCCGATGGAGCTATTGGGTCTATTGGAGCTAATGCAGCGGTTCTTCCTAGCGCCGATCGGCCCAACCCTGAGCCGCCCCAAGCCTCCCTCCGTCGCGCCCTGGTGATGTCTAAACTGCTCCTCAACGCCCTCGGCCCCAACACCCAAACCCCCAGCATCAGCGCCGCCCAATATGCCCAATGGCTTCAGGATGTGCGCTATCTGGAGCAGGCTTTGGGGTATCCGCCCGGTTCTTTGCGCCAGGGGATGGGCGGGGCTGGTTCAGGTCAAGGGTCTGGGCAGGGGTCTGGGCAGGGGTCCGGATTGGGGGCTGGGGGCAGCAAGGGGCAAGGTGCGGGGTCCGGATCGGGGGCTGGGGGAGAAGGCGCGGGGCTGGGCGCGGGGTCTGGCTTTACGGTGACGGATGAGCAACTGCGGGCGACCTTGAAGGCGTTGGAGGGAGATTTGGTGAAGCGGATGGCGCTGCGGGAGGTGTTGAGCGACGATCGGCTGGCTCAGCAGCTTTCTCCGTCAATGCCGCTGGTGGAGCAATTGCTGCGGGATAAGGCGAATCTGTCGGGGACGGCGCTACGGAATGCCAAGGCGTTGATTCAGCAGTATGTGCAGGAGTTGGCGGAGGTGTTGCGGCTGCAAGTGATCCAAGCGGTGGCGGGCAAGATTGATTATTCCGTGCCGCCAAAGCGGGTTTTTCGCAATTTGGATCTGAAGCGAACGCTGTGGAAAAATCTGACCAATTGGGATCCGGAGCAGCGGCAGTTATTGGTCGATCGGCTTTATTTCAAACATTCCGCCAAAAAGAAAACGCCAACCCGGTTAATTGTGGTGGTGGATCAGTCGGGGTCGATGGTGGATGCCATGGTGCAATGTACGATTTTGGCTTCGATTTTCGCCGGTTTACCCACGGTGGATGTGCATTTGCTGGCATTTGATACCAGGGTTTTGAACCTTACGCCTTGGGTGAATGATCCCTTTGAGGTGCTGCTGCGGACCCAGTTGGGGGGCGGTACGTATATTTACCAAGCGCTGACCGAGGCGGCGCAA
>JBMTWK010000294.1:0-4935 GCA_049452395.1 Prochlorothrix sp.
TCACTACAGTGCTTTCAGCTCTCTTAAGATTTACTTCATAAATCAGCTCTAAGAGTTCTGGAATAGCTGTAATCTCATTTGGTAACTATTCAGGGGTCTACGAAGTTAGTAGGGTTTCAGCCCTCCGATCGGAGTCTGAAGCAGCTCAAACCGTACCAATCCGGGATTTTCAGAGCCTGAAACCCGCATTCCTCCGTGACCCCCTGAATGCTTACCGTGAGGGAGGGGCACCCCAATCACCGTTCTTGTCTATGGAAATGATGAATAAATGGAAAGGATGAATAAATTTCAGGCCCAGGGTTTGCAAAGCCCTATCCAAAAGAAACTGGCGGATTTCAGCACCCTAGAGCTGGCCCAGGCTCTGGCTGAGCGGCTGACGCTGACAGAAGCGGATTGGCACCGGCTGAAAAGTAACCGCACGGTGCGATCGCGGGAACAAGCGGCCCTTGCCCTTGTTTTTCTGCTCAAGGAAAACCCCGAAGAGGCTCTGATCCGGCTCCAGCAAGCCACGGGCTGGCTCGATCGCTCGATTTCCGCGCCCCCCTGCCCCGATCATGGACGCTAACATATAGACACTAAAATGCAGAAATAACGCGATCTGCTCCTCCCTTTCCCCCTTCCTTTGGTCATTGCCATGAGTCCTCATCCTGCGATCCTCACAGCCTCTACAGCTACCCCAGCTTTAACACCCGTTGAGTCAACGGTTAGTCACCCCATTGTCTACCCTAGTGGTGATGGAGAACCTGTGGCCGAAACCTTTGTGCATTTTTACGCCATTATGACGGCGATCGAAGTCCTGAAACAGTATCTAACCGGACAACAGGCTACGGTCCTTGGCAACCAGTTTCTGTACTATATCCAAGGCAACCCCCGCGCCCGCGTGGCCCCCGATGTGATGGTCATCTTCAATGTTGAGCCAGGGGGCCGCGACAATTACAAAATTTGGGAAGAAGGCGCAGCACCGCGTGTCATTTTTGAGATGACTTCAGCGTCCACCCGATCGGTTGACGAAGGCTTTAAGAAAACCCTTTATGCTCACCTGGGCGTAGAGGAATACTGGCTCTTTGATCCCCGTGAAGAGTGGCAAGAAAGCAGTTTGCGCGGTTATCACCTGGTTGGGTCGGACTACCAGCCCCTGGGTGAAGCTGTCAGCCAAGCGCTGGGTTTGCGTCTGGAAGTGCAGGATCAGTTAATCCATTTTTACCGCCTGGATACTGGGGAAAAACTTCTGCTTCCCACGGAACTGAAGGAATCCCTGACCGTAGCTCAAACTCAGCTAGAGGAAGCCCAAACTCAGTTAGAGGCAACCCAAAGCCAAATTGAGGCAACCCAGCAAAAAAATGACGAGTTGGAGGCCCGTCTTGCGCAGTACCAAGAACGCTTTGGATCCCTGTAGACCTGCTCCTAGGACTGGCTCCTAATTTTTCCGATGCAGGGTAGATTACAATGCAAGGCTGTAGTGGGGTGGGCAAGCGCTCACCCTGCGGAGTTTCTTGGCGCTCTGAACCCTGTTCGCGGCTCGTTTAGAGTTGGCACGCTACCCGGCCCCTATCCCATCCTACCCCTAACGTTATAGTCCCATGTTGAGTCTTTCCGGCGATCGCATTCGGCAAACCTTCCTAAACTTCTACGCAGACAAAGGCCATGCTATTCTGCCCAGCGCCTCCCTGGTGCCGGAGGATCCCACTGTGCTGCTGACGATCGCTGGAATGCTCCCCTTCAAGCCCATTTTCTTGGGCCAGCGGCCCGCTCCCCAGCCCCGCGCCACCACTTCCCAAAAGTGCATTCGCACCAATGATATTGAAAATGTGGGCCGGACCCAGCGCCACCATACGTTTTTTGAGATGCTGGGCAATTTTAGCTTTGGGGACTACTTCAAAAAGGAGGCGGTGACTTGGGCGTGGGAACTGTCTACAGAGGTGTTTCAGTTGCCCGCCGATCGCCTGGTGGTGAGTGTTTTTCGGGAGGATGACGAAGCCTTTGCCCTCTGGCGGGATCATATTGGGATTCCAGCCCACCGCATTATTCGCATGGATGAGGCGGATAACTTTTGGGCTTCTGGCCCCACTGGCCCCTGTGGCCCCTGCTCGGAGATTTACTACGATTTTCATCCAGAGTTGGGCGACAGTGACATTGATCTAGAGGATGATAGTCGCTTCATTGAGTTCTATAACCTTGTCTTTATGCAATATAACCGGGATGCGGAGGGCAACTTAACGCCCCTGGCAGCCCAGAATATTGATACGGGGCTGGGCTTGGAGCGAATGGCCCAAATTCTCCAGGGCAAGCCCAATAACTATGAAACAGACCTGATTTTCCCGATTATTGAAGCAGCGGCAAAGCTTGCAGAAATCGACTATGCCCAAGCTGACGATAAAACGAAGGTGTCCCTTAAAGTGATCGGGGATCACCTGCGGGCGGTGGTGCATTTGATTGCGGATGGGGTGACGGCTTCTAATTTGGGGCGGGGCTATGTGTTGCGGCGGCTGATCCGGCGGGTGGTGCGCCATGGGCGGCTGATTGGCCTCGATCGGGCGTTTACCGTGGAAGTGGCAGAGGCGGCGATCGCCCTGATGGAAGCCAACTATCCCAATCTACGGGAGCGAGAGGATGCCATTAAGGGAGAACTGGAGCGGGAAGAAGTGCGGTTCCTGGAAACCCTGGAACGGGGTGAAAAATTGCTGGCTGACTTAATTGCCAAGGCAAAAGCGGCGGAAACAACGGTGATTGCGGGGGTTGATGCCTTTACCCTCTACGATACCTACGGTTTTCCCTTGGAACTGACCCAGGAAATTGCGGAAGAAGTTAGCTTGACGGTGGATGTGGCTGCTTTTGAGGCGGAAATGGAGCAGCAGAAGGAACGGGGGCGTGCGGCCCATGAGACGATCGATCTCACCGTCCAAGGCTCCTTGGATCAGCTTGCAGAACAGGTTCACCCCACGGAGTTTTTAGGCTATACGGAGCTGGAAAGTCTGGTGACGGTTGTGGCGTTGTTGGTGAATGGTAAGCCGGTGGAAACGGCCCAGTCTGGCGATCTGGTGCAGGTGGTGCTGGATAAAACCCCCTTTTATGGGGAATCTGGGGGTCAGGTGGGCGATCGGGGCTGGTTGCAAACCGAGAGCGCCCAAATTCGCATTGAAGATGTGCAAAAAGAGTCGGGAATGTTTGTCCACTTCGGTCAGGTGGAAACGGGGACGGTTAAGGTCCACCAAGGGATTACGGCCCGCCTCGATCGTGCCCGTCGTCGCCGCGCCCAAGCTAACCACTCCGCCACCCACCTGTTGCAAGCAGCCTTGAAAGCTGTCGTCGATCCCAGTATTTCCCAGGCGGGTTCCCTGGTGGACTTCGATCGGCTGCGCTTTGACTTCAACTGTCCCCGTGCGATCGCTCCGGCGGAACTGACCCAAATTGAAGAGCAAATCAATGCTTGGATTGCTGAGGCCCATGGGGCAGTGGTGGAGACAATGCCCATTGCTCAGGCTAAGGAAAAGGGAGCGGTGGCGATGTTTGGGGAGAAATACGGCGCAGAAGTGCGGGTTGTGGACTTTCCTGGCGTTTCCATGGAGCTGTGTGGCGGTACCCATGTGGCCAATACGGCGGAAATTGGGGCGTTTAAGATTGTGGCGGAAACGGGGATTGCTTCAGGGATTCGCCGCATTGAGGCGGTGGCCGGTCCGGCGGTGCTGGATTATCTCAAGGTGCGGGAAGCGGTGGTGAAGGAGTTGGGCGATCGCTTTAAGGCGAAGCCGGAGGAAATCCCCGATCGGGTGACCACGCTGCAAGAAGAACTGAAAGCGGCCCAAAAACAACTGGCTAGCCTCAAGGCAGAGCTGGCGATCGCTAAATCCGACAGTTTGCTCAGCCAAGCGGACACGATCGGCGGTTTTCAACTCTTGGTCGCTAATCTGGAGGGGGTTGATGCTAAGGCGCTGCAAACGGCAGGGGAGCGGCTTCAGCAGAAATTGGGTGATTCTGGGGCGGTAATCCTCGGATCGGTGCCGGAAGCCGGAAAAGTGAGCTTGGTGGCGGCCTTTGGCAGTGCGGTCATTGCCCAGGGGCTTCAGGCGGGTAAATTCATTGGCAGTATTGCCCAGATCTGCGGCGGGGGCGGTGGGGGTCGGCCCAATTTAGCCCAGGCCGGGGGGCGGGATGAGTCTAAGCTGCCGGAAGCCTTGGAAGCCGCTAAGGCCCAGCTTCAGGCCAAGCTGTCGGCTTAGGTCTAGTAGACCAAGGCATAAGTTTCACACCCCTGAGTGTGAGCGAGACGCTCACGACGCGGGCAAGATGCCCGCACTAGAAAGGGGGTGGGAATTTCCGCCCTGCTGTACTAGCCATCCTCAAAACTCAGGGGCGCTCTTAACTCTCCTTCGCCCGTCCTAGGGGTCGGGGCCGGGAGGTGCATTGGCGAACGTGGAATGCGCCCACTGGGGGGATCTCTGTTGGGGGGATTTTCCCTCGGTTGCGGCTTTGTGTGTTGATGCCCAAATATTCAAAAAAGTTAAAGGACGGTTAAGGCTACGTTAAGTTTGGACTAGGCTGACCTTAATCAGACACACTCATTCTCATGAGCGAGAGGAGGATGAGTTGCGACGCGATCGTGTCGGGGCAGGCATTCCCATGCAGACGTGTGGGAATCAAAAATGCTTGCTTTTTTTGCAATTAAACGACCCTAGCCGAGGTTAGCGCAACGATGGTTATTCATTTAAGCCCCAAAAAGATTCTGATCCTCAATGTTGTGATCATCGTTGGTTTACTTTGTTTAAATATCTTGGCGATTTTTTCCAAATTCTATCGGGGCAATGAGATAGAACTCTTCGACTTCGATCGGGAAAATAATATCCCAAGCCTTTACTCGACCTTTAACCTGTTGGTCTCCAGCGTGGTAACTATTCAGGGGGTTACCGAATAATGAGGGTTTCAGGGGAGTGTCTATGA
>JBMTWK010000295.1:0-4933 GCA_049452395.1 Prochlorothrix sp.
TATGCCCTCGCCCAACAGCGGGCCACGGAACTGGGTCTTCCCCTGCTGATTTTTGATCCCCTTGAACCCTGGTTCTTGGCCCTGACCCTCACCCCCCTTAAACTGTTGTCCCTTGGCTTTGAAGCCCAGTACGGCATCGATCTGTATTTTTACCAACAGGCCCAGGACAGCGAAAAACAGGTTGAATCCCTGGAAACCCTGGAGGATCAGCTTCAGCTTTTTGATACGCTCCCAGCAGCAACCCAGGAGATCTTTTTGCTGCAAACCCTGGAGGAACTGGACAATTTGGGCACCGATATGGATAACATCGTGGCCACCTGGAAGGCGGGAGATACGGAGGCCATGGGGCATTTTCTTTTGGATAGTTTTGAGCAACATCCTGAGTTACGCGATCGGGTGCTGACGCAGCGCAACCTGAACTGGCTCCCGGCGATCGAAGGCTTTATTGGCCAAGAGGACGATTATTTGGTGATTGTGGGGGCTGCCCACCTGATTGGGACCGATGGTGTGGTGAATTTGCTGCGCGATCGCGGCTACAAGGTCAATCAAGTCCATCAGGCGGCGGATTAAAGACCGGAAGGACGGTGCTAGGCTAGGGACATGGGTTCCCAGGGTGCAATCTTCGCAGAATCGTCATTTTTCCTGATAGTCCGGCTTCGGCGATCGCAATCTGAACAGGCCGTAAACCAGCAGAGATCGCCCTTCTCCTTTGCTTTGCACTTCTTCCCTCTACACCGATCATCATGGTTCCCGATTCCCTCCTGCAAACCCCCTGGGGTCAGTCGGTTGTCCAGTCTTGGTATGACAACGGAGGCCCTTACCACCCTCGCTGTATGGTCCTTTGTGAGTGGCGATCGGCGACGGAATTACAACAACTTGCCCAAGAACTCGAAGTCAAGGTAACCATTCAGGGGGTCACGGAAGAATGCGGGTTTCAGGCTCTGAAAATCCTGGATTGGTATGGTTTGAGCTGCTTCGGACTCCGATCGAAGGGCTGAAACCCTACTAACTTCGTAGACCCCTGAATAGTTACAAGTCAAGTTTCCTAAACATAGCTTTAAGCCGCTTTTTAATCATCAGCCCGGTTTATGCGGTTTCACCTCCCAACGTCGCCCCGATCGGTAACGTCACCACAAACTCCGTCCCTTGCCCCGCCGTGGAAAAACACTCCAGCGATCCCTGGTGGCGATCGACCACGATCGAATAGCAAATCGACAGCCCTAGCCCCGTCCCCTTGCCTACGGGCTTGGTTGTAAAAAAGGGATCAAAGATTTTACTCCGGGTGTCTGGGTCAATGCCGGGGCCGTTGTCCTGGATCCGCACCTGAATCGTGTTCTCATCAATTTTCGCGGTTGTTAGGCGAATGACTGGCTCGGTGAGGGCCTGGGTGAGAACGAGCGGTTCTAGGGCATCGATCGCATTGTTAATTAAATTAAGGAAAACTTGGTTTAACTGACTGGGATAACAGCCAACTAGGGGAAGATCGCCATAGGTTTTAACAATTTCCACCTTAGGCAGCCCCGGCCCTAGTTTTAGGCGGTTTTGCAAAATCAGCAATGTGCTGTCTAGCCCCCCATGGAGATCGGCCTCTTTATAGTCTGACTCATCCAGGCGGGAGAAGTTACGCAAACTGAGGACAATCTCTCGGATGCGGTGGGTGCCGATCTGCATGGATTCTAGGATTTTGGGTAAATCCTGCCGCAAAAAGTCTAAATCCATGTCTTCGCGTTGCTGTTCGATCGCGGCTGGAGTCTGGGAACCGTCCTGCTCATAGAGTTCGACTAACTTCAGTAGATCGATCGCATAGCTATTGAGGTGGGAGACATTGCCATGGATGAAATTGATGGGATTGTTAATTTCATGGGCAATCCCTGCGATCATCTGCCCTAAACTTGCCATTTTCTCGGTTTGAATCAGTTGGGCTTGGGTTTGGCGCAGTTCCTTCAGCGTTGCCTGGAGAGACTGATTGTTCTGCACTAGTTCTTCCGTGCGTGCTTTAACCTTGGCTTCTAGGGTATGGCTGTAGTCCTCCAGGGCTTCGTAGGAATCCTCTAATTGCTGCGTCATGGCATTAAAATTGCGGGCTAGCTCCCCAATTTCATTGTCAGCAGAGACCGGAACCCGTTGTAAGTTCGAAAAATAGCCAGATCGGACCTTACTGCCGACGGATTGGGCCGTTGCTGCAATCACCGAGATGGGCGCAACAAGCCGCCACCCCAGAATCACAATCACCGGGGTTAGCAGCCCCACCAGTCCCACGCCCACCCCAACCATGGATTGGGCCAATTGTCGGGCCGGGGCAAAGGCTTCCGCCTGGGACACCTCCACAAGGAGGGCAACATTTTGCTGCTCTAGCCAGCGATAGACCCCTAAAACGGGCACACCATTGTAGTTTTGGTATAAACCCTGGCCGTCTTTGCCTTGGATCGCCTCTTGAATGCCGGGACTTGTCACGCCAGTGGGGAATTGATCCGATCCAAACCGATTGGCATCCACAAAGACCACACGACTCGTAAAGTTGCCCCCAATGTCGGCCACCAGGTAACTGGCTCCCGTTTTGCCGAGTCCCTGATTGTTGCCGATCACTTCATCCACTTGCTGAAGGTTGAGGTGGACTGCAATCATGCCCACGCGCTGGCCTTCGTTATTGGTCAGGACCACGCTAAAGGTTGCGGTTGGCTTTCTGGTATTGGAATCGGGGTAGAAATTGTAAATAAACGTCGATTCGTCGTGATTCTGGGGGTCAATCTCCCGGCTCTGGTTAATGGGATCGTACCACCCCACCCGATCGGGATTATTGGAGGCCAGCACCTGCCCTCCCCTTGAAAGCACCGTGATCTCGCGATAATCCTCACGTTCCTCTAAAAAGCTAGCAAAATTAGCCTGGAGTTCCTGCTGGGCAGCCCGGTAGGCCGCAGTCCCCCTTGGAGCCTCGAAGAGAATTTGGGTTTGGCGGCGGATGCTGGGGAGGCGGCTGAGGGAGAGGAGGGTATTTTGGCGATCGCGCAACCAACGGTTTAACTCAGCCTCCTTCAGGGCGGCGGCAGTGGTCAGTTGGTTAAAAGCACTCTCCTGGAGGGATTGGCGGGCGTTGTGGAAGCTGATGACCCCGACGAGCACCATGATGGTGATGGAAAAGAGGGAGAAGGAACCAACAACCTGAAAGAGAAGACTTGTGCGCCAAAGCTTAAACATGGAAGGATCAGTTGAGTGGGGGCCATGATCGGTAGCAGCGGGAATCCCGGTCAAACTAGGGTGATGGGACAAGGGTAAAACCAGGATAACCCAGGGTTTAAGGCCATTGAAGCGGCCTTAGGAGTCCCAACGCCCCATAATTTCGGCCATCTGTGCAAAGGCTTCATCCGTTGCCGCTTGGGCCGAAAGTTGATCGACAATGACCCGCTCCATGGCCCGTCCCCAGATATTTTCCGCTTGGACCAGGGAATAGGCGGGATTGGTGGCAATATCATTGAGTCGCACCCGATCGGGCTGAAGTTGCTGGGCGGCAACAAATACATGGGGATCCTCAGGATTATTCCAGAAGGGCTGCGCCAGTAGGTCCGGCATCACGGGAAAAAAGCGCCCTAAGGATCCTTCCAGGTAGGGGCCAAGGTTGTCCGGTTGGAGGAGGTAGCTCAGGAAATCTTTCGCCATCTCAGGATGGGGCGAGGTCTTGAAGACGACCACCTGCTGGATGCTCACCCGCGATCGAATCGGTTCTCCGTCTGGTTCTGCGGGCAACATCAGGGTTCCGATCCCATTGCGGTAAACTTCCTCATCCTCCCGCAAAGCCCCTGGAATGGAAAGGGTCGTATTCCAGGCTGTGAGGCTTTCTTTGTTGAGAAAAGAAGTATTATTATCGCTGTTAGTCCAGTTTTCAGCCGCTGGTGGCACATAGCCTGCTTTATAAAATTGAGTATACCAATCCAAAACCTTGGCAACGGCTTGGCGCGTGGTGGCATCGGTGCGCAGTTGGCCTTGGTCATCAAACAGTTCAACGTCGTAGATTTCCAGGGCTTGGCTAAAGTTGGAGTAGGTATCGGCAGATTCCCAGCAGATCGGTAACCCCAAGGCATACAGATCCGCATACCCCTTAGCCCGCAGCCGATCCTGGGCTTCTTGCCAGAAGGCCCAAAAGGCATCCCACTCCTTAGGAATATCGGCTTCGCTAAACCCTGCGTCGGCTAGGAGGTCTTTCCAGTAATGGAAATGTTCGGTGCGTTGCTTGAGGGGGGCCGCATAGATCGATCGCGATTGGGTTGTGTTGTTATACAGCAATACGGAGGCTAGGGCTGCGGCTGTATAGGTATCCCGTAGGGGGTTCACCACTGTGCTAAGGTCTGCCAATTGATCATCCCAGGCCCACCGGGGCACCAAGGTTTCATCAACGCGATTACTAAAGAAAATATCGGGGGGATTCCCCTGCTCCAAAACAGCCCCAATTTCCCGCACCAAATCTTCTTCAGGGTTGTTATACAAATTGACGCGATAGCCCGTTTCGGCTTCCCACTGGGCAATAATGGCGTTGAGTGCTGCATCTTCTTGGTCGTAGTAGCCCCGATTCCACCAAACATTGAGAACGTTCTCCTCGATCGTGATATCGGAAACAGAAGAGGGGGTCGATTCCAGCACTGTTTCACTCCCACAACTACTGAAGAGTATCGCGACCAAAGCGCCAAGAACGGAACGGCAGCCGGGGCGAACAGGGTATCGGGAGTTTTGAGCGCGAAATAGCATGGGCAGTTGTTCCTGGGAGGTTTTTAGGGGAGTTTTGGGAGGAGTTTTGGGGGGAGTTGCTGGGGAAGGCTTTGGGAGCGTTTCGGGAAGCGTTGGCGGGGGAATTGCGGGGGAATTGCGGGGATGATTCCCAGGGGCGGCAGGCAGGGTAAGCGCATCTGGAAGGATATTGACACAATGGTTACAGTATGTGGAG
>JBMTWK010000296.1:0-4927 GCA_049452395.1 Prochlorothrix sp.
CAATGGAATTGCCTTGATACTGTAACGAGCTTATCCAGTCCTGTAAAGCTTCAGTCACAATCCGTTACTCCCCTGTCCCCAATTCCGATCGCGGCTTTCCCTGCTCCTGAAGCGATCGCCAGCCCGCCTGCCACAGATCCCGATCGTACAGCGCCTTCGCATTCACCCAAACCCGCACCGTTTCATCACAAGCCGCCTCCAACTCTGCAAACACCCATCGCCCCTCATTGCGCCGACCAATCACCTGAAAATGCCGCCAACCAAACATCTGCTGCCGCGAAGTCCACTTAGAGCCAAGCAGGTGAGGAAAACGTTGTTTTTTGGCCACAGTTCCCCCAATTTCCCCGAAAGCAACTTATAAAATTCCGCTATTGACCCACACCGGCCCTAAAAGCGCCACTGTTTCCAGTCACGCGGTCCCCCCTGCTCCACTCCCCCCAGCGCAACCCCCGGATCTTCCGCTGGCTGAGCTTCTAGCTCTTGGGGGTCAGCGTCCGGCCCCAGGGGATCCGTGGGCGTAGTCGGTTGGTAAGCCGCAATGTAGGCATAGGCGTGGTCATCGTAAACCAAGCTAGTGCAGTAAAAATGCACCGGATTAGCAATCCCGGTCTTGGTCACCGGATTGACCAACATGGTCAGATAGCCCTCCCGCTGAAGATTCTGCCAGCAAATCTGCCACTGCTCCGGCGTAAGGGTTGGTTCTAGCTGCTGAAGCGTCAAACCCCGAAATTCCTTAGGGCTATAGCCCAAAACCTGGCTAGCCGATCGGCTAGAGTGCAAAATCCGCCCCCGCTCATCACAGAAGAAATAGTACTGGCTGATACTTTCTAAGGCCGTTTGCAACAAAGCCAATTGATGGCTGGCCTTTTGGCGATCGACAATCTCCTGCTGAAGCCGCACATTCTGCTCTTCTAAGCGATGGCGGAGATTTTGAATTTTCAGTTGGTGTTCAACCCGTGCTAGCACCTCATCAAACTGGAACGGCTTCGTAATATAGTCCACCGCCCCCGCCCGGAAGCCCTTGACCTTATCCATGACATTGGTGACCGCACTGACAAAAATCACCGGCACATCACAGGTACTGGGATCCGCCTTCAGATTCTGGCAAACCTCATAGCCATCCATCATCGGCATCATAATATCCAGCAAAATCAAATCCGGCTTCAAAGACTTGGCCGTAGACACCGCCATGGCGCTATTGTCTAAACTCTCCACCCGGTAGCCCTGGCGGTTCAGCGCCACCGACAGCAAGCGAATATTTTCCGGACGATCGTCCACAATCAAAATCGTCGCCTTAGACTCCCCCTCCCCCGTTTGCCGCTGATTAAAGCCCAGAGCCGAGAAAATATCCTTCTGGGTCTTGTCCAGTTCCTGCCGGTGCAGCGATCCCTGACTGGACAGCATTTGGTGATATTTGGTCAGCCGCTCCAACTCCTGCACGGCTCCGTTAATTTTGGGCGTTTCCCCATACAGCAGCTCTAGCGTTGCATTGAGATCGCTCAACGGATCAAACCCCCGTTTGCTTTCCTGAACCAAAATCGACTGTAAACAGTCCAGGTTCTGGTGAACCAGCCGCCGCAGGTAGTAGCTCGTGGTGGGCGAGAGTTGTAGGTGTCTGTCCGAAGTAGCCATGGGGTTCAGAAGTCAAGCGGGAAGGACTAGACGAATCAAAGAGGAGTACGGCAGCCCGATCGCCGGAACAACCCGCACGCCCGTTGCCATAAAACCATACTTCAGGGTACTCGTAACATACCCCCAACGCTGATACAACACAGACAGCGCGGGCTTCTCAGTGACCCCTGCCATCGCATCGGGCGTTTCCTGAGCTTTCTAGTGAGATGCTCCCATTCAACTGCCGGACTGTCAAAGTTTTATGCATCTACAACCTTACACCGCTACAACAGTGCGAAAAAGTGCAAAAAAGTGCAAAAAAGTGCAAAACCGTGCCAGTTCGCGATGACTGGACGCAACCCCCTGCTTTGACCCTAGTACAGCAGGGCGGAAGTTCCCATCCCCTGTCCAGTGCGGGCATCTTGCCCGCGCCGTGAGCGAGACGCTCACACGGATGGGTGTAAAACCGATGCCTGGATCTACGAGCCTTTGAGTTGTCGCGGTTCAGATCAAGAGCAGCGGTTAGCTCAAACCCTTGTTCTGAATATATCACCTTCGTTTTACGCCATCAGAAGTTTTCCCCTTGCCTCTCTCTCCCTTTCTCACCCCAACAGCAGGGGTCAGGGGAGTCTCAGCAACACCCCCATTTTTCGGCTTGTGCCAAGGCCGGAACCAGGGTTTTGGTCAGATCTTGCCATACTGGTAAAGACGGCTCCATCAAAACAGACCTGATCCCAAGCCGTCGCCAGCCACACGCACACGCCTAACCAGACAGCCTAAACCAGATCTATGGCACGAGACCTACCGGGTTTTATCAAACTTTTAGAAGAACGAGGACAGCTACGGCGCATTACTGCCCCGGTGGATCCCGACTTAGAAATTGCTGAAATCTCTAACCGAATGCTCCAGGCCGGGGGGCCAGCCCTCCTGTTTGAAAATGTCAAAGGCTCCCCCCATCCCGTCGCCATTAACCTGATGGGGACCGTGGAGCGAATTTGTTGGGCCATGAATATGGAGCGGCCTGAGGAGTTGGAGGACTTGGGCCGCAAGTTGGGCATGTTGCAGCAGCCCAAGCCCCCCAAGACGATCGCCCAGGCCATCGACTTTGGCAAAGTCCTGTTTGATGTGGTCAAAGCCAAGCCCCTGCGGGACTTTTTGCCCCCCTGCCAGCAGGTGGTGATCCAAGGCGAGGAGCTAGATCTCAATAAAATCCCAATGATTCGGCCCTATCCCGGCGATGCGGGCAAGATTATCACCCTAGGGCTAGTCATCACCAAGGATTGCGACACCGGCATTCCCAATGTGGGGGTCTATCGCCTTCAGTTGCAGTCCAAAACCACCATGACGGTGCATTGGCTCTCGGTGCGAGGGGGGGCACGGCACCTCCGTAAGGCGGCAGAACGGGGCAAAAAGCTGGAAATTGCCATCGCGATCGGGGTCGATCCCCTCGTCATCATGGCCGCTGCCACCCCCATCCCCGTAGACCTGTCAGAATGGCTCTTTGCAGGGCTTTACGGCGGCAGTGGTATTCACCTCGCCAAGTGCAAAACCGTTGATCTTGAAGTCCCGGCCCAGTGCGAATTTGTCCTAGAAGGCACCATTACCCCCGGTGAAGTCCTCCCCGATGGCCCCTTTGGCGATCACATGGGCTACTACGGCGGCGTGGAGGATTCGCCCCTGGTGCGCTTCCACTGCCTGACCCACCGCAAAAATCCCATTTACCACACCACCTTTAGCGGTCGCCCCCCTAAGGAAGAGGCGATGATGGCGATCGCCCTTAACCGCATCTACACCCCCATCCTGCGGCAACAGGTCTCGGAAATCGTCGATTTCTTCCTACCCATGGAAGCCCTGAGCTACAAAGCCGCCATTTTATCCATCGATAAAGCCTATCCCGGCCAAGCCCGCCGCGCTGCCATGGCTTTCTGGACCGTTCTACCCCAGTTCACCTATACCAAGTTCGTGATTGTGGTCGATAAGGAGGTCAACATCCGCGATCCCCGCCAGGTGGTCTGGGCCTTGTCCTCTAAGGTGGATCCCTGCCGGGATGTTTTTATTCTGCCGGATACGCCCTTTGATACCTTGGATTTCGCCAGCGATCGGCTGGGCCTGGGGGGTCGGATGGCGATCGATGCCACCACCAAAATCGGGCCAGAAACCAACCATGAATGGGGCGAACCGCTGCGATCGGATCCCGCCATGGCCACCCAAGTCGAAGCCCGCTGGGCCGAGTATGGCCTTGCCGATCTCCAACTGGGCGAGGTCGATCCCAATTTATTCGGCTACGATTTGTAGCCAAGGCAGAAAACCCCGGTTTCTGGACTTTTAGCCAAAAAATCCGGACTCCGTTCCATGGGAAACCGGGGTGCTCGCAAGACCTCATCCACGCGATGTGCTGCAACTAACGGGAACCCCTCATTCCCCAGCCCCCACAGGGGTAGAAGGGGAGCAAGCTGTTCAAAGTCCCTTGCCCGCGCTGGGAGAGGGATTTAGGGTGAGGGGCTTGAGAAACATCACACATCGCGTCATGCACACCTGAAGACGCTCCCCATGATTGCCCTTACCGATCGCCCCTTGATGACCCCCGCCCAATATTTGGAGTGGGAAGCCCAACAGCCGCAAAAGTACGAATATCTCAACGGCGCAGCCTACGCCATGGCCGGGGGCACCATCCCCCACAACAAAATTGCCGTTAACCTCATCGCAGCCCTCCACGCCCACCTGCGCGATCGCCCCTGCTTCGTCCTCGGCTCCGATGCCAAAGTTCAGATCCAGCAATCCCAAGCCTACTTTTACCCCGACGTGGTTGTGACCTGTGATCCCCGCGATCGCACCGCCATTGAGGCCATCTGCTACCCCTGCCTCATCGTTGAAGTGCTCTCTCCGGGCACCGAAACCTACGATCGCAGCCACAAATTCCAACACTATCGCCGCCTGCCCAGCCTCCAGCAATATGTGCTGATTAGCAGCGATCGGGTCAATATCGAAAGCTTTCAGCTAAACGCCGCTACAAAATGGGAGCTAACGCCCTATGGAGCCGGGGATCAAGTCGAATTTAGCAGTATTGAATTTGTTCTCCCGATCGAAACCCTCTACGAAGCCGTAACCCTGCCGCCCCCCTCCGCAACCTCCCCCTAGGGATTGCGATCGGGTGTATCCCACTTTGGAAGAATCTTGGTAGGGGTCGTGCCCCCGTGCCGACCCTCTTTGGCCCAAAACCAGGGCAACGGCCCAAAACCAGGGCAACCACGGGGGGATTCCCCCTACCAGATTGGTTAAATCGCTAAAGTGGGATGCTCCCTTGCGATCGCCCCCA
>JBMTWK010000297.1:0-4918 GCA_049452395.1 Prochlorothrix sp.
CAGAAAGCTGCCGTAAAAAAGCCACCCTTCCGAAGAAAAGTGGCTTTATCCGTTGAATGGAAGTGGGGCGGGGCGGACTTCGGCAGCGATTACCGTTGGATTGACCGTTGGCTGCTGAGCGGCATCAATGAATACCGTGAGCCGTCTGCCGTCGTCCTTGCGCCTGCGATCGTCCTGGCTGCGATCGGTTACTTCGTCTCAGAAAACTCCGCATCGATGACATCATCATCACCACCGGAAGAACCCCCGCTAGGGGCAGCACCGGGAGCCTCACCTGTGGGCGCACCCATGTCAGGCACACCGGCTGCGGCAGCTTCCTGCTGGTAAACCGCGCTGCCAACGCTGTACAACTCCTGTTGCAGTTCCGCAGTTAGGGACTTCATCTTCTCGTAGTTTTCCTGGGCCACGGCCTCCTTGAGATCCTTGATCAAGCCATCAATCTTGGTCTTGGACTCCGCAGGTACCTTGTCGCCCAGTTCCTGCAACTGCTTCTCGGTCTGGTAAACCAAGGAATCCGCCTGGTTTTTGGTCTCGATCTGCTCCCGGCGCTCCTTGTCCGCATCGGCGTTCACTTCTGCGTCGCGCACCATGCGGCTGACCTCATCATCGGAGAGCGTAGAAGCCCCCGTAATCGAGATCGACTGCTCCTTGCCGGTGCCCTTATCCTTCGCGGTGACATTGAGGATACCGTTGGCATCAATGTCAAAGATCACCTCAATTTGGGGCACACCACGGGGAGCCGGAGGAATACCGTCAAGGCGGAAGGTTCCCAAGCTCTTGTTGTCCTTAGAGAACTCGCGCTCCCCTTGGAGGATGTGGATTTCCACGTTGGTTTGGCCGTCCACAGCGGTGGAGAAGACCTCGGATTTTTTGGTGGGGATGGTGGTGTTGCGGGGGATCAGCTTGGTCATGACACCGCCGAGGGTTTCCACACCCAAGGACAGGGGAGTCACATCCAACAGCAGAATATCCTTCACTTCCCCGGCCAGGACTCCGGCTTGGATCGCCGCCCCGATCGCCACCACCTCATCGGGGTTGACGGTTTCGTTGGCTTCCTTGCCCAGCACCTTCTTGACCAGTTCCTTAATGGCGGGAATCCGGGTCGAACCCCCCACCAGAACCACTTCATCCACGTCGCTCTTGGTGAGCTTGGAATCCTTGAGGGCATTCTCGACGGGAATGCGGCAGCGATCGATCAAGTCCGAACAGAGTTCCTCAAACTTGGCGCGGGTCAGCACCAAATCCAAGTGCTTGGGGCCGTCCTGGGTTGCCGTGATGAAGGGCAGGTTAATTTCTGTTTGGGTGACGCTGGAGAGTTCAATTTTGGCCTTTTCAGCGGCTTCCGTCAGACGTTGCAGGGCTTGACGATCCTTGCGCAGATCGATGCCTTCGTTGGCCTTAAAGGTTGCCGCGAGGTGATCGACGATCTTTTTGTCGAAGTCGTCCCCACCTAGGTGGGTGTCCCCAGAGGTGGCCAGCACTTCAAACACACCGTCGCCCACTTCCAGGACAGACACGTCGAAGGTACCGCCCCCAAGGTCAAAGACGAGGATAGTCTCGTTACTTTTCTTGTCCAGACCGTAGGCCAGGGAGGCGGCGGTGGGTTCGTTGATAATCCGCAGCACTTCCAGACCGGCGATCTTCCCTGCGTCCTTGGTGGCTTGGCGCTGGGAGTCGTTGAAGTAGGCAGGGACCGTAATCACGGCCTGGGTTACCGGTTGGCCCAGGTACTTGCTGGCATCGTCTGCCAGTTTCCGCAAGACTTGGGCTGAAATTTCTTCGGGGGCGAACTGTTTTTCCTCTGCTGAGCAGTCGAGGCGCACGTTGTTGCCCACGTTTAAGACTCTGTAGGACACCTCTGTAGACTCCATCCCCACTTCGTCGAAGCGCCGCCCAATAAAGCGCTTGACCGAGTAAAAGGTGTTCTCTGGGTTCATAACGGCTTGCCGCTTGGCGATTTGCCCCACCCGCCGCTCTTTGCTTTTGGGGTCAAAGGCCACAACGGAGGGAGTAGTGCGAAAGCCCTCTGCGTTGGCAATTACGGTGGGCTTGCCCCCTTCCATGACGGCGACGCAGGAGTTTGTGGTTCCGAGGTCAATTCCAACTACTTTTCCCATGGCAGTGCTTTGGCTCCATTCAACTTATCCAACGGTATTGCTCCCCATGGGTTAGGCAGGTTGCCGACAGAGCAGGGTCGCTACAGACGGTGCTGTATTGCTGCGATCGCTGTGCTGGTCTGGTCCTCGCCGACCCCCCATGTCTGGAAACAGGTCGTGACTGGCTCCTGGATCGATCGCCCCCGATTGGTGACGGTCATTTTAGCGACCCTCTTGGGGGGATTACCCAGGGTTTTGAGCCAGGTTTCACTGACTATATAGTTTGCGTCATGATCCCGGTCTGGGAGTGTTGCTTTGAAGGGGTATTTACCGAACTCAAGAAGTGGGGGTTCAGGCAGAACCTTGGGAACAGGGGGCTAAACCCTGTATTCCCCTGGGATTCCTGGGGGGATCGATCGTCCGTGGGGTAGGCTACGGGTGGGCTTGGACGGGGGTAGAACACCCCTGGGACTGATCCATGGGATCATGGGGGATCCGGGGGGTGAGGCAATCCCCCTAGGGCTGCCTCGGCGCGGGTGCTCCGGTGCCATGCCCGATCGTCATTCACTCCGATCGTAATCAGATCGTAATCATTAAGGTTGCTGCGAGCTTGCTGCATGATGGCTAAGAACTTTGCTGGACAAAACCTCCAAGGGGCTAATTTTCGCTACCAAAATCTCCAGGGGGCTAACTTTCGGGGGGCCAACCTACGGGAGGCAGACTTTGAGGGGGCCAATCTGCGGGGTGCCCAGTTTGCCTCTAACCGTAGCCCTAGCCCTAGCAGCACCCCAGCCAGTTCCCCAACCAGTTCCCTAACCCAAAACCCCAGCCACTCCCCCAGCAGCCCTCAGCCGCGACCGGGCCTCACGGATCTGCGGGGGGCCAACTTTGGGGGGGCGCAGCTACAAGGGGCTAATTTTGCGCGGGCGGATCTGACGGGGGCCAACTTCCAGGGGGCGAAGGGCGGACTACAGGGGCGGATGTTGGTGCTGCAATGGCTGACGGTGTTGGCGGTGGGGGCGGTGTTGCTGGGGCTGGGGGCGGTGCTATGGGTGGCCTTTGGCCGCTACTTTTTCAGTGACGAGACGATCGCGGCGGTGGGGGTTTTGCCCGGTTTGGTGATTCTGGGGGTGCAGTTGGCCCTGTGCCATACCTGTTTTCGCGCCCAGGTCAGAGATCGCCCCATTAACCTCGCAATTTTGGCAATTTTGACGGGATTTGCGGCGCTGGTGGGGGCCGTGGGGGGGGACTTAACGGCGGCAGTAGTCGGAGCCTTGGCGGGAGCGGGGGCGGGGTTTTGTGTGGCGATCGCGGCCTTTGGGGTGACGGGGTTGGCGGTGCTGCGGGGCACGATCGCGATGTTTTTGGTGCTGACGGGGGCGATCGCCCTAGCGGGGATGCTGATTTTGGCGACCCTGGGGGCGGGGGTCTTGGCCGTGGCGGGGGCAGTCACGGGGGCTGAAGGGGTGACAGTGGGTCTGTTGCTGGCCTTGGTGGGATTGGTGGTTTTTCTAGGGCTGGGCAGCTTGGGGGCATGGCAAAGTCAGCGCCGCGATCGCCTCACGCCCGCATGGCAAGGGCTGCTGGCCTTAGCCGCTTGGGGGGGCACCCAGTTTCGCCACAGCGATTTAACCGAAGCCAACTATGCCCAGGCCCAACTGGGGGCGTGCAATTTCGATCGGGCGACCACCACCCGCACCTCCTGGCGCGGTGTACCGGATCTCAACCGGGCCTATCCCAATGCAGCGCTGGCGGCAAACTGGCCCTGGTTGGAGGTACTGACCCAGGGACGGGGACGGGGACGGGATTTGCGGGAGGCCAGTTTGGCGGGGGTGAACCTGCGGGAGGCGAATTTGCGCGGGGCCAATTTGGCGGGGGTGGATCTGCGGGGCAGTACCCTGGCGGGGGCCAATCTGACGGAGGCCAATTTAAGCGGTGCCCTCTGCCAAGGGACAGATTTTGCGGGGGCGAGTTTGACGGGGGCGAAGGTGGGGCAGTGGCTGGTGGATGGGGCGACCGGCTGGGAGGCCGTGGTGTGTGAGTCTGTGTTTCTGGATGCAGCAGGGACCGATCGCTGCCCCGCTAATCCCCGCCAGATTTTCCGAGAGGGTGACTTTCAGCGTTATTTTGCCCCTAATCCTGGCAATCTTCAGCTTCTTTTACGCCAGGGCATCCATCTCCAAGCCCTGGGCCTAGCCCTAGAGGTTTTACAGGCGGAGTTTGGGATTCGTCCGGGGGCGATCGTGGCGATCGAACATCGCAATCCTGATGTGCTGTTGCGGCTGCAAATTCCTGGGACAGTGCTGGAGAAAACCCCGATCGCCCAAGTGGCCCGCTGTTTCCACCAAGCCTACGATCGTGCCCTCAAGCCCACCCCTGCCCCCTCCACCGTTTTCCCTACCACAGCCCCCACCCCCATGGGAGCCTTTTTGGGCCATCTCCTCGCGCCCTCCGATGCAACGACCCTAGTGCCTGAGCCAACCTTGGCCGATCGGCTCTACTCCTTCCAAAAATTTTTGAAAACCCAACCGGTCACCCCTGGGATCGATCGTGCCCTCAAATACCTCCAAATCCTTATGCAGTGGGCCAACCTCGCCGCCGATCTGCCCGCAGATCCCAACCCCGACTCCCCTCCAGATCCCCATCTCGATCCCAACCCAGCAGCAGCCCAGCTTGGGGATGTTGCCCTTGCCGATCGGCGCGAACGGGCGGAATTAGCCCTAGATGCGCTTCAAGGGTTGGCGGTGCTCACGGGGGAGGAGTGGGAGGAGGTTGTGGCGGACCTGCGCCGATCGCTGGAGTAAGCCAGGGGATCGACCCAT
>JBMTWK010000298.1:0-4918 GCA_049452395.1 Prochlorothrix sp.
CCCCTCCCTCACCATGGACTGGAAAGAATACCTCACCGTCGATCCCCACATTTGCCACGGTCGCATCTGCATTCGCGGCACCCGCATCATGGTCTCTGTCCTTCTCGATAACCTCGCCGCCGGAGTAAGCCCCACAGAAATCCTCCACAGCTACCCCTCCCTCACCCCCACTCACCTCCAAGCTGCCCTTGCCTACGCCGCCGCCCTCACCCGCGATCGTATTATCCCCCTTTCCGCATGAAATTCAACGGTGATCTCCATCGCCAACTAACTGCCCTTGCGCAACAATTCCAGCTTTTTGAATGCATTGCCTGTGCCCAGACTCTTCGCCAGGATAGAATCCGAATTTTGAGGAAGAGATCATGCTAGACCTCTACGAACTGATCCAGAAGATCCAAAAGCGTCCTGCCATGTACCTCGGACAACCCACCCTCAGTCACCTACGCACCTTCCTAGCCGGTTACATCTTCGCCCGCCGCCAACAGGGCATAGCCGCCACCGCTCAAGAACAAGCATTCCCCAGCTTCTCCACTTGGCTCCAGCAGCAATTTCCTGCCCAAAACCAGCAATACTGGGACGAAATCATTCTTGCCGCCTGCCCTAGGGATCGAGACCCCTGGGAGTTTTTCTCTCAGCTTTTTCAAGAGTTCACCGCTACATCTGTACAAGGCGATCTCTCTCAACAAACTCAACCTTCAAACTTGGTTCTAAAGTAGTTTGGCTCTACACCGCCTTGCTAGCATCCCTCAACTCAAGCTATCCATGACCATCCCAGATCCTCCACCGCTTTGCTGCCTAGGGACTGGTGTGGTGACCATTGCGGTGATTGTTAGTGTAGTGGACCCTGGCCCCGGCCCACTGCAACTTCTCGCGTAAAGTACGGAAATACGAGTAATCATCCCGCAAAATAATAAATTCCGACACACAATCGGCCATACTCACCTCCACCCGCTGACCGGGCCAGATCGCCGTACCATGGACCCCATCCAGCCAGAGCTTCGTGCTGAGGTCATAATCCGCCAAAGGCCAAATACTGACCGTAGAACCAGGGGGCAGCACGATCGATCGGCTCGACAAACTCATCGGACAAATCGGAGTCACCACGATCGCATCCATCCCCGGATGCAACAGCGGCCCATTCGCCGACACCGTATAGCCCGTCGATCCCGTCGGAGTCGCCACAATCAGCCCATCCCCGTGGTACTGATCGACAATTTCCCCATCTACTTCCATTTCTAGGACCGAAACGGGGGTGCGATCGATCGCCGCCGGTTTAACACACATCTCATTGAGGGCATGGAACACCTCACTCATTGGCTCCCGGTTGGCCCGGTTCCCCTCATACAGCGCCGCCTGCAACATCATCCGCCGCTGCACCGCATAGCGATCTTCCTGAAGCCGCGCCCAAATCCCCTGGGTATTCTCCAAAATCTCATAGGATTCCGTCAAAAACCCCAAATGTCCCCCCACATTAATCGCTAAAATCGGGATTCCCTCCGGCGACAACTGCCGCGCCGCCCCTAGCGCCGTACCATCCCCCCCCAGGACGATCGCTAGATCGATCGGCTCCCCCGCCGAAGCCAGAAACACCGGATAGGGGTTATCCTTAGGGCCACTCGGCCCCATCAGGACCTTACAGCCCAACTGCTCCAACTCACGGGCACATTTTTCCGCCTGTCGCTGGCTTTCTTGGTCCCGCGCTTTGTGGGCAATAATAACTTGCTTGAGTTCCACGCTTGTCCCCCTCTGACCATGGCACACTATCGCTATTTGCTGTTTTATAAACCCTATAACGTCCTGTGCCAGTTTAGTGAAGGCACCACCCCGCCCGCTGATACTTCCAGTACAGAATCCACGCCCAGCCTCACCCTTAAAAACTATATTGATGTCCCGTCCGTGTATCCCGTGGGCCGCCTCGATCGCGACAGCGAAGGTTTACTCCTGCTCACCAACCACGGCCAAGTACAACACCGCTTCATTCACCCCCGCTTTGGCCACAGCCGCACCTATTGGGTCCAAGTCGAAGGGGAACCGGACGATCGTGCCCTTGCCCAACTGCGGCGGGGTGTTGTGATAAAAGACTACAAAACTAAACCGGCCCAGGTCGATCGCCTCGCCCCCAGCCCCGACCTACCCCCACGGGATCCCCCCATTCGCTTTCGCCAAAACATTCCCACCACCTGGCTCGCCCTCACCCTCACCGAAGGCCGCAACCGCCAAGTTCGACGCATGACTGCGGCAGTAGGCTATCCAACCCTGCGACTGGTGCGGGTCGCCTTTACCCTCACAGCCCAGCACCCCCCTTTGCACCTCAGCCTTGCCCATCTCCAACCCGGACAATGGCGGGACTTGACTCCCTTGGAACAGCAATCTCTGTTTGCCCAAGTCTTTCCCGTTGCCTCAAAGCCTCCCCGATCGCGCCGCCGCCAAGGCTAAACCCAGTCAACCAAGGCATAGGGTTTGCATCCCCCAGTGTGAGGGTCTCGCTCACCATGCGGGCAAGATGCCCGCACTAGAGAAGGGGAGGGGAAATTCTACCCTGCTGGACTAATCGGCGGTGGCACACCATTCGCTGTAGTCGGGAATCGGGAACCCCGTGAAGAGAGAGGTGCGAACATGGCGGCACCAGCGTTGGTAGGCTTCGAGATCGATCGCTGGGTCAGCTCCCGTCTGCCCACTGGAAACTCCCTGCATAACAGGATTAATCGTAGGATTAGCCGTATTTTGGGTTAACCACTGGTGAAAAGTCGGAAAAGCGCAACTTTGCTGTAACGCAAGCTCCCGCAGCGCTAACTGCCATGCAATGCGCTGTACAGCAGAGCTAGAGGGAGTGGGGTGCGCTGGCGTAGAGTTGGGGACAGCCGCTGGCGTGGGGCGAGTGAGTGGGAAGCGGGAAAATTGGGGGTAGATGAAATGCATGGAAACCCTCCACCTGTGGTGATGATCAGTAATCGTCTGAGGAACTGGGCCTCAAGGACTGGCCTTAAGGACTGAGCCTAAAAGACTGAGCCTAAAAAGCTGGACCTGAAGGACTGAACCTAAGAAATTTGGACGAAGTAGATGACCCTGGAGGATGGATGATAACGATCGTTTGGAACCCTCTCACTGGGGTGAGGCACAACGGCAGGCGCATCCTAAGACAAAGACTGGCTTGACCGGTTGCCTCCGGTGCCACAGTGACAGGCATCCGAATGGTCTTCGCTGGGTATATACAACCTGAGGACCGGGAATTTCTCCAATAATCTAGGGATAGCCGACCCTGCCCAGTCCCGGTGTGACACTTTTTTAAGTGGGTTCCGGTTTAAGTGGGTTCCGGATTTCTCCCTGCCCTAAGCACTCACCGCCAAGTCCCACTCCCGCAGCGCAGCCCAGCCCAAGCCCTTACGCATCACCGTCGGCTCCGGACCCGTTAAATCCAAAATCGTGGAAACCTGATATTCGGGATCATTGGAGAGAACACGCGGTTCTTCGTTCTCGATCGAAACAATAATGTCCACGATCGACTCCAGATGATCAAATAACTCCGCCGGTTCCACCTGATAGGCCGAAGCCTGGGCCGCTCCTTTGCTGCGTCCTCCCCTGGGGGCCAGTTCCGGCAGGTGAGCAGAGGTAGAAATAATGGGATTATCCAAGGATTGCAGCAGTAATTGACAGACCGGGGTCTCTGGAACCCGAATTCCAGCCGTTTTCCGCTTGGGGTTCATCACCAGCTTGGGCACCAGCTTCGTTGCAGGCAGCACAAAGGTATAGGGGCCAGGAACCAGGGATTTCAGCAAACGGTAGTTGGCATCGGTGACGTGGGCATAGTGGGCTACATTGGACAGCGAGGGGCACAGAAACGTCAGGGGCTTATCGTTGGATAATTGCTTAATCTGGCGAACCTTCTGGACCGCTGCCTTCACGTTTAGGTCACAGCCAATGGCATACACCGTATCCGTGGGGTAAAGCATGATGGCTCCCTGACGGAGGTCATCGCGAATCTCTTCAATGCGTCTAATCTGGGGATTAGTGGGGTGGAGTTCATAGAATTTAGCCATGGGATTGATGGGTAAGATAGGTCAAAGGTCAAGGGAAATATTCTCGATCGAGCTAAGGTCAATGGGTCAGCAGCACAAACAACACCAACAGCACAAGCAGCACAAAATTGCATATCTAGATTGTCCGACTGGGATCGCCGGAGATATGTGTTTGGGGGCGCTCGTTAGCGCGGGAGTCCCGTTAACGTATTTGATCCAGAATTTGGAATCCTTGGGACTAACTGGAGAATATCGGTTGTGGTCCGAAATCAAGGAGTTGGGGGGACAAGTTGCAACGAAAGTTCATGTAAGTTTAGGGGATGACCCCGACCCTTCCAACCCTCACCACGCAGACCCTCAACACAGCCATTCAGAGCCTCACGCTCAGCCTCACGCTCAGCCCCACTCCCATCCCCCCGTCCGAACCTTGGGTGATATTACTCAGTTGATTCACGGGGCTAACCTCCCGTCCCCCGTAGTTCACAAAAGTTTGGCAATTTTCCAGACTTTGGCGACGGCTGAAGCGGCGGTGCATGGGACCACGATCGAGAAGGTCCATTTCCACGAAGTGGGGGCGACGGATGCCCTTGTGGATATTGTCGGCACCTGCTTGGGGCTACATTGGCTGGGAATTGAGGCGCTCTATTGTTCTGCCTTGCCCACAGGGGGCGGGACGGTCTGGGCAGCCCACGGTCGTTTGCCGGTTCCGGCTCCGGCGGTGTTGCAACTGCTGGCCCAAGGACAGGTTCCAGTTTACGGCAACGGTATCGATCGAGAGCTGGTAACCCCCACGGGGGCGGCGATCGTGGTCACCCTCGCCCAAAGCTTTGGCCCCTGTCCGCCCTTGGTTTTACACAAAATTGGCCTCGGAGCCGGTAACCATAGATTACCCATACCCAATA
>JBMTWK010000299.1:0-4911 GCA_049452395.1 Prochlorothrix sp.
AAAACCGGGGCAACCACGGGGGGTTTGCTCCTTCCCGGTCGGTTAAATTGCTAAGGTGGGATGCTCCCCCGGATTTCGCTCCCGGTGTTGCTTTCCCTTCTTCTGCCGGACCTCAACCCCCGCGCTTTCGTCAACTTGAGTTCACCTTTAGTTCCCCCCCCTCGATCGAATGTCCTCCCCCACCCCTGTTTCCGCCGATCAAGTCCAAGCGCTGTTTAACCGGATTGCGCCCGCCTACGATCGCCTCAATGACCAACTCAGCGGCGGCCTCCACCAGATTTGGAAACGCATGGCCGTGAAATGGGCCAACCCGCAACCGGGGGAGACCTGTCTGGACCTGTGCTGTGGGAGTGGCGATCTGGCCTTTCTGTTGGCTGAGGCCGTTGGACCCCAGGGTCAGGTCTACGGTGTGGATTTTGCGGCGGATTTGTTGGCGATCGCGGCCCACCGTGCCCAAGCCCAAGACTGGCTCACCCCTACGCGGGCCAAACTCACCTGGCAAGTGGGGGATGCCTTGGCTTTACCCTTTGCCGATGCAACCTTTGGGGCGGCAACCCTGGGCTATGGGTTGCGGAATGTGGTGGATATTCCCCGCTGCTTGGATGAGCTACATCGGGTGTTGCGATCGGGGGCGATCGTCGCCATCCTGGATATGCACCGCCCCTACCACCCCTGGTCCCAAGTCCTCCAAACCTGGTACCTCAACACCCAAGTTGTCCCTGCCGCCCAGCGCCTCGGCCTCCGGGAAGACTATGCCTATATTGGTCCCAGCCTCGATCGCTTTCCCCAAGGCCATGAACAGGTGGCCCTGGCCCACCAAGCCGGGTTCCGCCACGCCAAACACTATGGGATCGCGGGGGGTATGATGGGGGTATTAGTTGCCCAGAAATAAGCCCCCATCGACCCCTTGGCCCTGATTAACCTCACCTCCCTGACCCTCGTTGATCTTGGATACCTCCTTCTTCCGCCCGTGGCTGGGGGCATCATCGGCTATTTCACCAATGACCTCGCCATTAAAATGCTGTTCCGCCCCTATCGTCCCCTCTACTGGGGCCGGTGGCGGATTCCCTTTACACCGGGCCTGATTCCCAGCAACCAAAAACGCCTTGCCCAAAAAGTCGCCAACGCCATTTTGGGATCCCTGCTCACGCCGGAAGAACTGCAAAAAATTGCCCGCACGCTGCTGGAACGGGAGCGCACTGAAGCGGTAATTCTTTGGCTGTTGCAGTTGGCCCTCGATCGGCTGCGCCAGGGCCACGATCGCCAAACCGCCCGCATTCTGGGGGAGATTCTCCACGACCTCTTCAGCGAGTCCCTCCCCCGTCTGATCAAGCACCTCGCCCAGCAGCAAAACTTTCTCGCCGACCAACTGGATCAGATCTTCGATCGGGTCATCCTCAACTGGCACGTCAACGAAGCCCAAGCCGAGCAGCTCTCGGACTGGCTCCTCGAAGCTGTCTTTCCCCCCAACGTCCTCCGCCAGAGCCTTGTCGATTTCCTCACCGATCCCAACATCCAAATTATTGACGACGGCTTTCGGGACAACACCAGCGGCACCTATTGGCTCATTGCCAACGTCATTGGTGTGCGCACGGCCCTAACCCGGTTACGCAGCTACTGCCTCGATGAAAAAGACAACAGCAACCGCCTCATTGCCAGCCTGATCCAATCCCTGGAAGTCCGCCTCTGGCTTCAGGAATGGCTCCAAAACCTGTCCCTGCGCAACTTCCCCCCTGCCACCGTGCAGCAACTGCGCCAAACCTTCCGCCGCACCGTCCGGGAGTATCTGCGGGACCAGGGATCGGAGGTTTTGCAAGATTTGGGGACATCCGTAGACTGGTATGCCGGGGCGGAACTGATCCTGAACCGTCTCCAACATTCCCCGATTATGGATAGCTCCCTGGCCGTTGCCAGCGGCGAACTCGCCTTGATTCTGGAGCGCTATCTGGAAAAAGATCTAGAGTCGATCGTGGCCCAGGTCATCCCCATTCTCAATCTTGAAGGTGTGATTATTAGCCGCGTAGAAGCTACCTCCCCCGAAGACCTGGAAGAGGCCACCCAAAGCATTGTTCGCAACGAACTTCAGGCGATCGTCAACCTGGGGGGTGTTCTGGGTTTCATCATTGGTTTGCTCCAGTCCCTGATTCTCCTGACCCGCTAATCTCCCTGCTGAAGGGTAGCGATGGGCAATCCTAGGGTGGGCTGTGAGCACGCACCCGCAACGGCTTCCAGCCTGTTCCCCTCTAGAACCACCAGACCAGCCTCTTCCTCCTCGTCCCAGGGAAAGGCTCCCGTTGCCCCACGGGAGGGTGACCGCAGTCCTAAGGCAACCCTTGGTCTTGCCCAATTTTCACGCTATCCTAGGAAAGATCTCGCAACCATTTGTTCCCAGGAGTTGTTAAGGAGTCATAGTGGCCAAGTCTGTTCCGGACAAAGAACCGCTTCAAGAAGAAGCCTCCCCTTTGGAGCTACAGGCACTGGCATCTGCTCCAGCGGACCCAGGGGCAGTGGAGGCAGATCAAGAACTGGACGCTGCTGCAACGGATGCGAAGCAGTCTCAATCTAAGGGTCGCCGCCCCTTTTTTTTGCGGATTTGGTTTTTAAGTCTTGTGGCCGTGGGAGCGGGCCTAACCTGGGGGGGCTTCCGCCTAGAACAAGAACGGCAGGCTATCATTGCTGATTTGCCAAACCCCGAAGAAATCCTCAGCTTTGCCCGTCCTGAAACCCTCACCATCAAAACCCAGGACGGGACCATCCTCCAAACCCTTGGCCCTGCCACGCGGAACTACGAAAAGCTCAACGAAATTCCCCTCACCCTTCAACAGGCTTTTCTGGCAGCGGAAGATCGTCGCTATTACCAACATACGGGCGTGGACTACCAGGCGATCGCCCGCGCCCTCAAAGCTAACATCAATGCGGGTGAAGTGGTGGAGGGGGGCAGTACGATCACCCAGCAGCTAGCCCGCATTGTTTTTTTGGATCAAGACCCCAATCTCGATCGGAAAATCCGTGAAGCCCTCCTGGCCCAAAAAATCGAACAAACCCTAACCAAAGGGGAAATCCTAGAGCGCTACCTCAATTTGGTCTACCTGGGATCGGGAGCCTACGGTGTGGGGGATGCGGCTTGGATTTACTACAGCAAGAGCCTGGACGAACTCACCCTCTCGGAAATGGCTACCCTTGCGGGAATGCCCCCCGCCCCCAGCGTCTACTCCCCCCTGATTAACCCAGAATTTGCCCAGCAGCGCCGCGATAAGGTGCTGACTTGGATGGTGCGGGAGGAGTTTATTAGCCAGCGGGAAGCGGATGCAGCCATGGCGGAGCCGATCGCCGTGAACCCCAGCCCTCCGCCCCATTTCGACAGTCTTTCTCCCTACTTCACGACCTTTGTTAAAAAGGAACTCTCCCGCTATCTCTCGGCGGAACGGATTGCCCAGGGGGGCTTGGTGCTGGAAACGACGATCGATCTGGAGTGGCAACGCTTTGCTGAAGAAAGTCTCCGCAACCTGGTGAACAATCAGGGCTATTACCAATATTTTGATCAGGCTGCTTTTACGGCGATCGAACCCAAAACCGGTGCCATTAAGGTCATGGTGGGCGGGGCCGACTTTGAATCCAGCCAGTTTAACCGTGTTACCCAGGCCCAGCGTCAGCCCGGTTCGACCTTCAAAACCTTTGTCTATACGGCGGCGATCGCGGCGGGAATTTCCCCCCAAGCAACCTATGTGGACGCACCCATTTCGATCGATGGCTACAAGCTCAAAAACTACGGGGGGTCTTTCCGGGGAACCGTTTCGATCGTCGATGCCCTCGTCTCTTCCATTAATATTGTCTCCCTCAAAACCCTCCTGGATGTTGGCTTTGAACCCGTGATTGAAACGGCCCACAAAATGGGTTTGCAGTCGGAGATGAAGGACACCTATTCCCTTGCCCTGGGAGCCTGGGAAATGAACCTTTTGGAAATGACCAGCGCCTACGGCACCCTGGCTAACGAAGGAGTCCACATCGCCCCCCACGGCATTGCCCGCATCCTCACCAACGATGGGCGGGTTCTCTATGATGTCTCCCAGGAACCCAGCGAACGGGCCGTGGATGCGGAGACGGCCAATATTGTGACGTGGATGCTCCAGCAGGTGGTCAGCCGAGGCACAGGGGGCAATGCCAGCCTGCCCGATCGCCCCGTGGCTGGAAAAACCGGCACCTCGGAATCCGCCCGTGACCTGTGGTTCATTGGCTATATTCCCCAATTGGCGGCGGGGGTCTGGCTGGGTAACGACGATAACAGTCCTACCCGTGGCGCAAGCAGTACCGCTGCCCTGCTGTGGGGCAACATTATGGCGGAGTTGACCCGATCGATCGAACCCCAAAACTTCCCTGAATTACCGGACCTCAATAACCACAAAGCCACCCTGGAGGCCAAACCGGTTAAGCCCCGTAAAGTTTCAGAGGGCCAAGAGGATAGCTACGAACCGGGCTATGAAGATAGCTCCGACTATGAACCCGGTCCTGAAGAATATGAAGGGGATTCCGGCTATATCTCCGAAGAGGAACCGGCTAGCACCAACTTCTACGATCGCGACCCAGGCCCTGGGAACGTGGACAGTGCGGCGGAAGAGGGGGCCAGTGGCGCAGATTCTGGGTCATCCCCCCAACCGGACAGCGGCCCCGCCGCGCCCCTCGATCCCCAGGATAGTGGTTCTGGCAATGTCGATCCCCCTGTGGCTCCCCCGCCGCCCCCTCCCCCGGCTCCCGTCGTCAATGAAGAGCCAGCCCCAGCAGGGTCAGGTGAATAGGGGAAGCATCCACCTTGGAAGAACCTGGGTAGGGGTCGTGCCCCCGTGCCGACCCTCTTGGTCCAAAACCAGGGCAACCACGGGGGGTTTGCCCCTACCCAGTCGGTTAAATCGCTAA
>JBMTWK010000300.1:0-4895 GCA_049452395.1 Prochlorothrix sp.
CTACCCCGCTTTGGGAGAAGGGGTTGGGGGATGAGGGGTTCACGTTCGTTACACATCGCGTTCTTAGGGTTAGCGTAACGCATTCTTAACAAGTGCTAGGACACCGGCAGTTCAGCCGGTTGCAGGTAGGTAGCAAAGTCTTCGGCAAAGCGGCCCGCAAAGATGCTGTCGCGGATGCGCTGGGTAAAGCGGACCAGTTCCGTGATGTTGTGGATCGACAGCAGGGTATAGGCCAAAATTTCCCGCGATCGCACCAAATGGTTCAAATACGCCCGCGTAAAATTCTGGCAGGTGTAGCAGCTACAGGTCTCGTCCAGAGGGCCAAAATCTTCCCGATACTGGGCATTTTTAATATTCCAGCGATCGCCCTGGCTCAGAACCGCCCCATGGCGGGCCAACCGAGTCGGAATCACGCAATCAAACAGGTCTACCCCAGCGGCGATCGCCTGGGCCATTTCCCGATACGTCCCCACCCCCATCAAATAGCGGGGTTTAGACTTAGGCAGCAGCGGTGTCGTCGCTTCAACAATGTGCTGGATCAGGTGGGCCGGTTCCCCCACGCTCACGCCGCCGATCGCATAGCCCAGCAAATCCAGATCGACTAATTCCTGAGCTGCCCGTTGCCGCAAATCCAAAAACGTCCCCCCCTGGACAATGCCAAACAGGGCTTGGTCCGATCGCCCATGGGCCACCAGACAGCGCTTGAGCCAGCGGTAGGTGCGATCGGTCGCGGCCTCCACCTCCTCCCGCTTAGCCGGATAGGGCGGACATTCATCAAAGGCCATGATCACATCCGCCCCTAGGGCGTTCTGGATCTCGATCGACTTCTCCGGCGTGAGGTTAATCAAGCGGCCATCGCGGGGAGACCGAAACAGCACCCCCTCCTCTTTAATCTGACGCAGCCCGCTCAAGCTAAAGACCTGAAACCCGCCAGAATCCGTCAGCATTGGCCCAGACCACTGCATAAACCGATGCAGTCCCCCAGCCTTGGCCACGATCGACTCCCCCGGCTGCAAATGCAAATGGTAGGTATTAGCCAGCACCATCTGCGCACCCGTTTCCACCAACTGAGCAGGCGTAATCCCCTTCACCGTCGCCGTCGTCCCCACCGGCATAAAGCGAGGCGTATCCACAATGCCGTGGGGCGTAGTCCACTGACCCGCCCTAGCTTGGGTGTGGGAACACTGGGCTTGGCAGTGAAACTGAAAAGGCTTAAGCGGTAGAGATTGGGAGGTTGAAAGAGAGTCAGGCAAAGGGATTCTCGCAGGGGCAGATGGGGCTAGGGGGCGGGTGGCTTAATAGCCTCGGTGCTCATCATCATCCAGTTGAGCATCCCAACTGGCCGACAGCACATCCGTCACCATCGCTTCCAGCGCAGCAGCGTTCAAATTCCTCACATCCCCGCCTTGCAGAGGATTAGAGCAGGGAATGAGGCGCAGACGGCGATTCTCTTGAATCAAATCAAACGTACACTCTTGTTCCGGGGAGCGGCCCAGTTCCAAGTAGTCAAAGCTGTAAATATTGAGGTAGAGGGCATGGTTGGCGATGAGGGTAGCCTGGTGCGGGTCTGAAAAGACCTCCAGGACATAGCCTTCGCTGTCGCTGAGCACAATGTCATCCTGGGAGTGGATATAGCGTACCTGCCCAAGGTCAGACAAAATCCGGCGAATATCCTCTTTGTTGACGAGAATGCCCTGATCAACGATGCAGGGAGCGGGGAAAGAGGAGGGAGTTGACGAGGAGTAGTTCATTGCGATTGTCGCAGTTCAAAGTTCAGAGGTCAGACAGGAGGGAACTCTGGGGCTGTGCAATAATACAGGCCCTGCTCACCGATCGCGTCGCCAAGGGTCTCGGAAAAGGCCACAGTGGCAGCAGCGACGGTTATACGGATCGTGCTATTGAGGGGAAGCAGCCTCGGAGAACGCACCAGGGGTAGAGCTAGTCCTCAAAACCTCTGATTTGTACTGTGCCGCATGATGCCGCTCCCAATGAAAACGGAATACATATCACCCCCCAAATCGGGGAGGAGTCACCTGGGTGAGGTAACTATTCAGGGGTCTACGAAGTTAGTAGGGTTTCAGCCCTTCGATCGGAGTCCGAAGCAGCTCAAACCATACCAATCCAGGATTTTCAGAGCCTGAAACCCGCATTCTTCCGTGACCCCCTGAATGGTTACCTGGGTGAGGTGATCTAGATCAATCCTATCCCAGTCTTTCCCCTCTGTTCTAGCTTTTTTTGTCAGAGGACGTAAAGATCTTTTGCTTAAAAAATTTTGGTGTTGTGGACGGACAGGCGGATGGACGGGGTACATCGACAGGCTCTGCTGAACGGATGGTGTGCCAGAGTGGCAGTTTGCTAGAGTGATAATGAACTCCATGTTTGATTGCTGCCGGTTTAATTCACCCTTTTGCCCTTGCCCCCTATGTCTAACCCAGCCCCGTTTCTAAGCCACCTTAACCCCTCCCAGCGGCAGGCGGTCGAGCATTACTGTGGGCCGCTGTTGGTGGTGGCGGGGGCGGGATCCGGCAAAACCCGTGCCTTAACCTATCGCGTCGCCAACTTGATTCGGCAACATCGGGTCGATCCTGAACATATCCTGGCGGTGACCTTCACCAACAAGGCCGCCAAGGAGATGAAAGCCCGGATCGAGCTACTGTTTTCGCAACAGGTCGCCGAGGATGAGTATGGCAAGCCCCTCTCAGTGTTGCCAGCGGCGGAGCAAACGCGACTACGATCGCGGGTGTACAAAACCTATATCAAAAACCTCTGGGTGGGCACGTTCCATGCCCTCTGTGCCCGAATGCTCCGGTTTGACATCGATAAGTACCGAGACGATCGGGGCAATACCTGGACCAAGCAGTTCTCGATTTTTGATGAGTCCGATGTCCAGTCCCTGATCAAAGACATTGTGGTCAATGACCTCAAGCTGGATAAAAAGAAGTTTGAGCCACGATCGGTGCGCTATGCCATTAGCAACGCCAAAAACCGGGGGCTAGGGCCGGAGGAGTTTGCCCAGGACCAGCCCAACTACCGAGGGCGGGTGATTTCCGACGTTTACAGCCGCTATATTACAAAATTAGCGGAAAATAACGCCCTAGACTTTGATGATCTGCTGCTGATTCCGGTGCGCCTGTTCCAGCAAAACGAGAGCATCTTAGGCTACTGGCACCACCGCTTTCGCCATGTCTTGGTGGATGAGTATCAGGACACCAACCGGACCCAGTACGACTTGATTCGGTTGCTGGTAACCAATGGGGAAAGTCCCAAAACCTACAAGAACTGGGAGCAACGATCGGTCTTTGTAGTTGGCGACGTGGATCAGTCGATTTATTCCTTCCGCTGTGCTGATTTCACCATTTTGCTGGAGTTTCAGGAAGACTTTGGCGATGGGTTACCCGACGAGGAAACCCAAACCATGGTCAAGCTGGAGGAAAACTACCGATCGACGGAAAACATCCTCCAAATGGCTAATCATCTGATTCAAAGAAATAGCCAGCGCATTGACAAGATTTTGCGGCCCACACGGGGGCAGGGCGAGCAAATTATCTGTCACCGGGCCGATGATGAGATTGCCGAGGCGCAGTACGTGGTGGGCATGATCCGCCAGTTGGAGCGGGAGAACCCAGAGCTAGATTGGCGCAATTTTGCGATTTTGTACCGGACCAATGCCCAATCACGGGCCTTTGAAGATGTGCTGGTGCAGTGGAGTGTGCCCTATACCGTGGTGGGAGGGTTGCGGTTCTACGATCGCCGCGAAGTCAAGGATATCCTCGCCTACCTGCGCCTGTTGGTGAATCCCTGGGATACGGTGAGCTTACTGCGGATCATCAACGTGCCCCGACGCGGCATTGGCAAAACCACGATCGATCGCCTTGTTTCTGCCTCCCAGGAGCTAAATACGCCGCTCTGGGATGTCATTGGCGATGAGGGCTTGGTCAAGACCTACGGCGGTCGATCGGCCAAGGGACTCCTGCAATTTAGCCAGCAAATCAAAGGCTGGCAGGATGCCGCCGACGAGGCAACCGCAGCGGAGATGGTGCGGCAAGTCATGGAGGAGTCGGGCTATATTGAAGAGCTAGTAAGCCAGGGCACCGATGAGGCAGAGGATCGCCGCAAAAACCTGGAGGAATTGCACAATGCAGCCCTGCAATTTCAAGAAGAGAACGAAGATGCCAGTTTACTAACCTTCCTGGGCAGTGCTTCCCTCGCGTCCGATGCCGACAGCCAGGATGATCTAGATAACCGCGTTTCCCTGATGACCTTGCACTCCTCTAAGGGGTTGGAATTCCCCGTTGTCTTCCTGGTTGGGCTGGAGCAGGGGCTATTCCCCAATTTCCGATCGATGGATGACCCCGCTGCCCTAGAGGAGGAGCGCCGCCTGTGCTATGTGGGCATTACCCGCGCCCAGGAACAGCTCGTTATTAGCCATGCTAGCGCCCGTCGCCTCTGGGGTAACCGGGAACATGCGGTTCCCTCCCTTTTCCTCAGTGAGCTGCCCCCAGAACTGGTCCAAGGCCGTCTCCCAGGATCAGTAGCCCGCCGATCGGCCTCGGATTCTGCCCCAGATTCGGCAACCCGTTCTACCCCCCGATCGAGCATGGCTACCTCCAGCCGATCGGCCTCTACTGACGCTTCTACCTCATCCCGCACCCGCACGCGCTCTTCCGCCCAATCCCAAGCTAAAGCAAGCCACTCTGCCAACACTGCCTACGGCTGGAAGGTTGGGGATAAGTTGCTGCATCGCTCCTTTGGGGTGGGGCAGGTGACCCATGTCTTTGGGGAGGGCGATAAGAAGTCGATCGCGGTGCGCTTTCCGGGGGGAGTGGGCCAAAAGGTGCTAGATCCGCGCCTAGCGCCGATCGATCCGCTGGTTTAAAGGAGATTTAAGGAGATTT
>JBMTWK010000301.1:0-4892 GCA_049452395.1 Prochlorothrix sp.
GTAAGCTTGACGGTGGTGTACGGTGCAGTTGAAAGCCCGTTTTGAGCATTTCCAGAAACTGAGCTAGAAAAACCAGCGTATCGAAATCGAGGCTTTCTAATTGTTGAATGATTTTACGGCGCAGTTCGAGTGCAGTCATAGGGCACAGGCAGGTCAAAAACAACTGCCTCAATCTTAGTGGAGAAGTGCTGGAGTTTGTTAAAGACGGGCTAACCCATGGCTACTTGGGGGGGAGTTGGGAGGGGGTGAGGTGGACGCGGTAGAGATCGATCGCGCGATCTTTGCCTCGGACTTGGACCGATCGATCGACCAAATTCATCTGAAAAGCATCGGGATGTTGCAGGGCTGCGACCACTTCATCGGTGATTAGCACATAACAGCCATAGTTTTTGGTTAAACCTTCCACTCGCGCCGCAATATTAACTGCATCGCCGATAACGGTCGATTCAATATGGGAGTTAAAGCCCACGGTGCCCATGACGACATCGCCGTAGTGAATGCCAATGCCGATCGAGATCGGCTTAAACCCCTGGGCGACGAGATCGTGGTTAAAGGTAACGAGGGCCTGTTGCATGGCGATCGCCGCCCGCACTGCCCCATCGGTACTGTCTTGATCGAAGAGGGCCATAATGGCATCGCCAATGTATTTATCAATAAAACCGCCTTCGGACTCGATCGCCCGTCCCATACAGGCTAAATAGGAGTTGAGGAAGCGAAATAGCTCGATCGGCTCCAGTTTTTCCGAAAGGCTGGTGTAATTGCGAATATCTGCAAATAGGATCGCGATCGATCTGTGGGAAGCCTGCCCCACTTGAATATGTTCAATGCCCTCCGGGGCGATCGCCTGAAGGAACTTGCTAGGCACAAACCGCTCAAAGGATTCCAGCGTGCGCTGTAACTTGCTAAAGGATGCCTGCAAGGATAAAGACATTTCGTTGAAAGACTGGGCTAAATCCCCAATTTCGTCGGCAGCATGGATATCCGCTTGGTGTTGCAAATCCCCCGCCGTAATTTTGGTCACACTGGCCTTCAGTCGCAGCACTGGCTCGCTTAAATGTTGGGCCAACAAATACGCCCCCAGTAACCCCGCAATCAGGGCCGCTGCCCCAATCACCACCGCCTTAATCACCACCGCCGTAATGGCTTGATCCACATCACTGAGGCTGATGCCGACCCGAAAGGTGCCCAGCACGATCTGGCTCCCCGCTTCCCCTAGGGTGATGTGGGCTGCCACCTCAATCAGCGGTTCTCCCCGGCGCGCCCGCAGGACATTGGCCGGAAATTCGACATCGCGCAGCAAATAGGTTTCCTGAATGCGGATCGGTCGTGTGGTATCGCTGGCCTCGATCGCACTTTGCAGCTCCATGGAGGAGAGAGCGTTTTGGGTGATCTCCACCGGCACTAAGTCCGGGATATATTGCTCCGCAAACTCATTGGGGGCTGAGGCAACAATTTGGTTATTGAGGGTGCGATCGGCCACCAAAATATAGACAAAATCGGGATTATCTTGTAGTAGCTCTTCCATCCGTACCCGTAGACTGCTCCAGTTCTGTTCTGATAGCTCTACGGTCATGGCTTGGCTCACGGCAATGGCCAGCAGTCGGGCTTGGTTGCGCTTTTGGTCCCGGTAGGCATCACTTTCACTTTTGGCCCAAGACCAAACCATGGCCCCGATCGTGCTCACCACCAGCAACGCCGTTGCCACCATCATCCGGTTCCGAATCGATCGAAACAGTAACCGTTGCTCCAGTAGCCGTGAAAACCAGCTCATGGTTGAGTCACCTCAAGGGATTCCACGAAAATTGTCCAAGGCTGGTTTTCAGTCATTGCAGCGGGGCAACTGGGGGAAAACGCCAGGGTTATGGGGCCACCCATGCGGGCCGGAATGGGTTCGAGGCGATCGCCCCAGCGGGTTGCCAAGAGAATGTCGCAGGTGGCCAATTGCTGGCCGCTAATTTGGATTGGTTGCTTGGGGTCATGGTGGATCGGGACTTTACCCAAAACAGTGACTGTGGTTTCCGGGGAAACCTTAACTCCCGTTGCCTCTAGGATATCTTGAATGCGAACACCCTGGAGAACAACCGGCTCACTCGGCCAAAAGAGGCGATAACCGACCTCAGCACTGATCGTCACGGGGGGTAGCCCCTGGAGTTGGGTGTCGGTAAAACTGTAGGTTAGGGTGTCGTCGCTGGGGTCAGCGCTGGCGCGGTTGGGTCGGCTACTGGGGTCGCCCTCGGCAGCTTTGCGCTGTACCTGAAGCCGAGGGTTTTCATTGCCCACAATAATATCGGTCACATAAAAGACCCAGTTCACCCCCGTATAGCGCTGGGCCAGTCCCGGTACGGTGACATTGGGGAAAATTAGATAGAGCGGTCCGCCTTCGGAGCGGGGAATGGGCTGGCCATTGCGCTCCAGCGCCAAACTGATGGGGTAATCTCGCAGCACGGAGAGGGGTAAGGCTGTCCGGAAGCCATCGAAGGCCGCAAACGTAATTTCCTGGACCCCCGGTTCTACCCCCACTTGGTCCAGCAGGGTCGCGACGGGGATGCCCCGAAAGGTAAAGGCTTGGTCGGACTGCCGAAAACTGGGGTCTTTGGCGATAATTTCGGTTTGGGCCAGGGTTTGGAGGGTTGCCCAGTCGAAAACCTGGGCCTCTTCAGTTTGGATTTGGCCTTGAATGGTTAATTGCCATTGTTGTTGCTCGGCGCGATTGCCATATTTTTCCTGTTCGCGCTGGTTCGCCTCGATCGCCGCTTGGTGCCACGCTTCTAGCTGGTCTTCACTGACCCCACCCTGACAGGCGGCCAGTCCGGAGGCGACCAGGGCCACCAGGAGGATTTGGCTCCAAGGGGTGAGGGGTTTAGCGGGCATGATGGGGGTGAGCAAGGTCAAGCTGTCGAGACAACACTATTATCACAACCGATACAGGACTCTGGCGGGGAGATCAGCATTTTAGGCGTTGGGGGGTCAAGAATGGGGCCGATCGCGCAGCCGCCGGAACCAGAGCCAGCCGAGGCCCGCGCCGCCCAGGGAACCGAGGCCAATCCAGAGCGGGAGCCGTGTAGCCGTGGGGGAGGAGTCGTTTGCGGGGACGATCGTGGCGGTAAAGGTGACGGCAACTTCGTGATCTTCCGGCCCAAAATTTTCGGACCCCTCCACAAAGGGCGGGGCGGAGAAGACTTCCAGAAAGCCGGGGGGATCGAGGAAGTCGGCAAAGAACAGATTGACGTAGTTGCCCTGGGCGGTGGCAAAGCCGAAGCCGCTTTTGGTGAGGTGGGGCGGGTCAGGGTGGAGGGCGTTGTCGAGGGCGTAGGGTTCGTTGCCGGGGATGGGGCTGCCGGTGGGGGCGAGGCCGGTGATGGCTTGGCCGTTGTGGGTGCCGCTGAGGTTGAGGATAGGGAAGAAGCCGCGATCGTCGGGGGTGGGGGCGGTGGTGAGGATGCCGCTCGCTTGGATTTCCGGGCCGGTGTAGCTCCAGGTCCAGGTGAGGGCTGGGGGGGAGGTGGCGGGGCTACTGGGGGGGAAGGCAAGGCTGAGGGTGCAGGTGAGGCAGGCGATCCAGAGGAATTGAAGGGGTTGCATGGGGGGACTTTGGGGTTTCGGCTGGGGGAGTATTAGGATGGAGGTTAGCAGTCGATCGGAGCTAATGGAGTTACGCGATGTTAAAGTCTTTGCGCATTCAAAATTTCCGGGTTTTTCAGGATTTGACGATCGATCGCCTTGCCCCCGTCAATCTGATTGTAGGCCGCAACAACATCGGCAAAACGACGCTCTTAGAAGCCCTAAATCTATATTATTCTCCCAATGTTTTTCAGAATGCCTGTGATCTTTTAACACAACGTCATGAATTCTCTCCCCAAGATTCAAGCCTGATGGTGTCTTGGCAGAATCTTTTTCACCAGCCCCAAGATCAGGTGGCTAGGCTGCAAATTAGCGAGGATTTAGCCGCAGAAGAGGATCCTATTCTTCACCCTTCAACGCTCTCGATTGTGCCGAAATGGATGTGGAAAGAAAGTCGGGCTGAGGCGGGGGAAACCCATGTTATCCAACAGCAATTTGGAGAAGAACCGCCCCTGGATGCGGATGCGATCGAGGTGTTAGTTGCCTATCAAGGGGGGGACATTATTGGCTATACCGATGTTCGATCGCGATCGGATTGGGGAATGCCCTATAAGGTTCATCGCGCCATTCAAGATCGATCGGCAAAACTGCACTGCCTACTGCTGCCCTTTGGCTCTAAGGCGGTGGTGGGTGTCGATGTTGCCAAGCTGTGGGATGATGCCGTGCTGAGCGATCAAGAGGATCGGGTTTTAGCGCTGCTCCGCTTGGTGGAACCACAGTTAAATAAAGTTAGAATTATCCAAGATCAAACCTCCGGTAAACGCTTAGTTTTTGTCAAGATTGCAGACCAAAAGCCTGTTCCCTTGAACCGGCTAGGAGATGGCATCGCACGACTATTTGAGTTGGCGGTGAGCTTGGTGAATCTAGAGGCTGGTGCAACGTTACTGGTGGATGAATTTGATGCCGGAGTCCATTACAGTGTCTTAACGGATGTCTGGTGTACGATTCTAGAAACGGCCCAAACCTTGGGCGTTCAGGTGTTTGCCACAACCCATAGCTGGGACTGTATCCAAGCCTTTCAGGAGGCAACGGCGGAGTATCCCGGTGTGGGTAATCTGGTTCGGCTGGTGCAGGGCAAGGGGGGCATTCGATCTGTGACTTTCTCGGATGAGAAGTTGGCGATTATTACCCGTCAGGAAATTGAAGTGCGGTAGCCATAGCGCATTATTAACTGGGAGATATTCAGGAGATATTCGGGAGATATTCGGGAGATATTATGCAGGGTAAGCGCATCTGGAAGGCTATTGACACAATGGTTACAGTATGTGGAG
>JBMTWK010000302.1:0-4888 GCA_049452395.1 Prochlorothrix sp.
CATAGACACTCCCCTGAAACCCTCATTATTCGGTAACCCCCTGAATAGTTACCCTATTGGCTATTCAGCTTTTCAGGTTGCCTCAAGCGATAATCTGACCATTCCGCGTTTGCCTCCCGGCTTTTGCCCCATACGGGACGCATGTTCAAGAATTCAGGTCAAAGAGGGAGAGAAGTTGTGGGATGAGTTGCTCGAAGGCTTTGCCCCGGTGGCTGAACTGGCGTTTTTGGTCTGCGTCCATTTCCGCAAAGGTGCGCTGTAGGTCCGGAAGCAGGAAAATCGGGTCGTAGCCAAAGCCCTGCCCTCCCTGGGGCGATCGGGTAATCTCTCCGGGGCAAATCCCTTCAACTTCAAGGGCGATCGAGCCATTGGGGCGAGCCACGGCGATCGTACAGACAAACTGAGCCGATCGATCGATCGACTGCCTCTCTGCCTCGACTGCTTCCAACTCCCGCAGGATTAGCTCAATGCGATCGCGATCGGTGCAGGCACCCCGGTCTGAGCCATAGCGGGCGGAGTAAATCCCCGGTGCGCCCCCCAGAGCGTTGATCGCCAACCCGGAATCATCGGCGATCGCCCAGCTTTGGGTACCTACAGCCACTTGGGAAGCTTTGAGGCGGGCATTTTCCATAAAGGTGGTGCCCGTTTCCTCTACTTCTAGCTCTGGTGGCTTTAACTGAAGGGTCAGGTCAAGGTTGGCCGTGGTGAGGTAGCGCTGCATTTCCTTGAGCTTGCCGGGATTGCCCGTCGCAACGACAAGCTGGAAACCCGTAGAGTTGGCTTTGGGATTGGCTGTTGGATCGAAAACCATAGGATCTTGAGCTTTATAAAATGTCTGATCTACAAAATGTCTGAACAGGGTAGGGGCGATCCCCCCGTGGTCGCCCTGGGTTTGGGTTTTGGGTTCCAGGCAATCGGTAGGGGCGATCCCCCCGCAGTCGCCCTCTGTACGCCCTCCCCCCATGGTCACCCTGGGTTCGGGGTTTTGGATTGCAGACAACCGGTAGGGGCGATCCCCCCGTGGTCGCCCTCTGTACGCCCTGGGTTTGGGGTTTTGGATTGCAGACAATCGGTAGGGGCGATCCCCCCGTGGTCGCCCTCTGTACGCCCTGGGTTTGGCCCACAGCAGAATTATCCCCCAACCTTGGGAATATCCCTGGGGCAGCAAAAGTGGCGCTTATGATAACGCTTTGCCGATCGGATGGTGAATTAATACAGCGATTGTCACGAATTTCTATAAAAACTTTAGGTTAAGGCAAAGAGAATCTAAAAAGTAGGGCCGCTCCCCAGATCTGCACCGTAAAGTAAAACGTCAGATTCGGTAAGCAAAGATCAGATTCCGTTACACAAAGACATATTCGCAGCAGTCGGCACTCTCTGGAAGCGTCACAGTCCTTCAGAAGGGTTCAAGGCTACCCCCCTGGACCGGCCCGCTGCATGATCCTTTATTCCTTGTTCCAATTGCCCTATGACCGACTCCACCTTTAGCCCTGACTCCCCTAGCCGATCGGAGGCCAGAAACGCTTCCCACTCGGAATTGCCAACCCCTGCGGCCTCCCCCAGCCCCGTGACCTCCCCTGCCCTAACCGCTAGCGCTAATGGGGCTGATGCCATGACCCAGGTGCGGAAGTTGGCCCAACGCCTGACGGTGGCGACGCTAATTTTGATGGCGATCGGGAGTGCCACACGGGTAATGAATGCGGGTTTGGCCTGCCCCGACTGGCCCCTGTGCTATGGCCAACTGCTGCCCAGAAGCCAGATGAACTTACAAGTGTTCTTGGAATGGTTCCATCGCTTGGATGCCTCGATCGTCGGCTTTGGCACGATCGCCCTGGCGGGATTGTCCTGGTGGAAGCGTGCCCAACTGCCCCGCTGGACCCCTTGGCTCTCTAGCTTGGCCCTCTTTTTGGTGGTCTTTCAGGGCATTTTGGGCGGTTTAACCGTTACGGAACTGCTGCAATTTGAAATTGTCACCGCTCACCTGGGGACAGCCCTGCTCTTCTTCTTAACCCTGCTGAGCATCACGGTGCTGCTCTCTCCCTACCGCGCAACAGGAGCCGTGGGCCATTTGGTCTGGCCTAGCACGATCGCAACGGTTTTGGTCTATGGCCAAAGTCTGCTGGGGGGAGTTGTTGCCTCCCGCTGGGCCTTGCACCAGTGTTTGGCGGTGTCCAACCTCTGCGCGGTGATCAATAGCCATATCATTGGCGTTTTCCCGGCCACGATCGCCAGCCTAACCCTCGTGATTTGGGCATGGCGCTCCCCCGGTCTCCATCCCTGGCTGCGGATTTTGCAAAATCTGGCAGGTTTTGCCCTCATTACTCAAGTTGTGATTGGCGTTGCGGCCTTTAAGTTGCGGCTTCAGGTGGAACCCCTCACGGTCTCCCATCAGTTGGTGGGGGCGGTTTTGCTAGGGGCGCTGATGGCCTTTTCAATTCTGGCATGGCGCGATCGGCGGGCAACGGCCTAAGCCCTGTGCTTCACCCATAATCGACCCTGCCCCCTCAACCCCAGCTTTTTCCAAGCTCTTCCCAAGCTCTTCCCACGTTGTTTTCAATTTACATCTGAGCTACTTATGCAAAATACCTTTGGGACTACGATCGCCCGCCCCCAACAAACCCCCATGCAGGTGATCCAGAGCTACTACCAGCTCACCAAACCTCGGATTATTTTATTGTTGCTAATCACCACCGCTGCGGGGATGTTTGTCGCAGCCAAAGGAGAAGTAGACTCCTGGCTGTTTGTGGTGACGTTGCTGGGAGGGGCCATGGCCTCCGGTGCAGCCAATACCATTAACTGCCTCTACGATCGCGATATTGACTACATCATGGAGCGCACCCGCTGGCGGCCTATCCCCTCCGGTCGGGTTCAGCCCCGTGATGCCCTCATTTTTGCCCTGACCCTCACCGGCCTCTCCTTTACGCTGCTGGCCACCTTTGCCAATCTCCTCGCGGCCCTGTTGGCCATGAGTGGCATTGTCTTCTATGTGCTGATTTACACCCACTGGCTGAAGCGCCACAGCACCCAAAATATCGTCATTGGCGGCGCTGCCGGGGCAATTCCGCCCTTGGTGGGCTGGGCTGCGGTCACGGGCGACCTCTCCTGGGCACCCTGGCTGATGTTCGCCATTATCTTCCTCTGGACTCCGCCCCACTTTTGGGCCTTGGCCATGATGATCCGGGATGACTATGCGGCGGTGGGGGTGCCGATGCTGCCGGTGATTGAAGGGGATGAGGTTACGGCTAAGCAAATTTTGATCTATAGCATTCTGTTGCTGCCCAGTAGCCTGTTGATGGTGTACCCGCTCCACGTTAATAGCTGGCTCTATGGCCTTTGTGCCGTGGGTTTGGGTGAAATCCTCATTCGCAAGTCTTGGTATTTGGTCCAGACCCCCAGCGATCGCCAAGTGGCCCGATCGGTGTTTAAATACTCGATTTTCTACATGATGCTCCTGTCTGCGGCCATGGTCATTGATGTGTTGCCCTTCACCCACACCGTAACCCAAGCCCTGCTCCATCAAGCCAGCCAAGTTGTCCTTAGCTTGATCTAAGGCTTGATCCAAAGCTTGGCCTAAAACTTGACCTAAAGCTTGACCTCAAATTCATCGCTGCAATGGCAGACGATCGCCCACGTATCCCCTTGGACCGTGGGCTTTTTCATGTTGGTGTCTCAAGGCTCGACCTCGATCGATCGAAAACAGGATAGCCTCAGCACTTCTGTCGCCCTTAGCCCTACACCAGACCCTCCCTAGATTGCCCCACAGAGGTTGCTTCATAATTGCTTCATAATAGTAGGAATTGTAGGGCATCTCAGAGCTGATTTATAAAGTAAATCTTAAGAGAGCTGAAAGCACTGTAGTGAAGGGGTTGTAGCGATTCGGTACTCAAAAACACTATTTTGCAAAACCCCTGCTATGACTGCGTTTCAGCGACTTCGTAAATCAGCTCTCACTGTGGAACGGGTCCATCCCACTTTAGCGATTTAACCAAGCTGGGTAGGGGCAATCCCCCCGTGGTTGCCCCGATTTTGCTCGAAGAGGGTCGGCACGGGGGCGCGACCCCTACCGGGATTCTTCTAAAGTGGGATGCTCCCCTGTGGAACACTCTAACCTCTAGCCCAAATCCCCTCTGGGATGAACCTTTGGCCGGTCCCAATCTTCACCCGTGAGAGGGTCCATCCCACTGTAGCGATTTAACCTAACCAACCTGGTAGGGGCAAACCCCCCGTGGTTGCCCTGGTTTTGGACCGAAAGCAATTTAACCAACCGGGTAGGGGCAACCCCCCCGTGGTTGCCCTGGTTTTGGTCCCCAGGCGAGAGCCAGAGGGGCACAATCCCTACCCAGGTTCTGCCAAAATTGGGATGCTCACCCCGTGAGATGACCCCGTGCGCTAACCCTGTGCACCTACCCCAACCTACGCTGCTCTTGTTTGCATCCTGTTTGCCCTGCGGAGATGATTGCATGGTTGCCGCCGTTTTGCCTTTACTAACGCCAGTTTTACTGCGGAGCCATAGCCTCCCGCTGTTTCTGGGGTTGCAGACTTTAGACTTTATGCCCCACGGTCAATGTTACCTGTGGCAGAAAGACCTCATGGTGTTGCATTTACTCTCGGATGGCTTGATTGCCATTGCCTACTATTGCATTCCCTTCTTCCTCATCTCCCTGACTCGCCAACGGGAAGACCTCCCCTTTAAAGATGTTTTCTTCCTCTTTGGTGTGTTTATTATTTCCTGCGGCACCACCCATTTGTTTAGCATCTGGACCCTCTGGCACCCGCAGTATTGGGTTGAGGGTTTCCTCAAGGCTATTACGGCCCTCAGTTCCCTCTACACAGCCTTAGTGGTGCAGGAAAGTCGTGAAAGGCTTGTCAGGTGAGGGCTTCAGCGACC
>JBMTWK010000303.1:0-4881 GCA_049452395.1 Prochlorothrix sp.
TTTTCAGAGCCTGAAACCCGCATTCTTCCGTGACCCCCTGAATGGTTACACTGCAAGGTTGCCTCTTGCTCTCTCCCATGTTGGCTTTTGTCCTGAGTTTTGTGGCGATCGATTATCTTTACTACTGGAGCCACCGTTTACTCCATAGTGCCCCCTTATTTCCAGTCCATACTCTCCACCATACTCTGGGGCAAATGGATATGCTGGGTGCATCTCGTAACACCCTGTGGGTGATTTTTTTACTGCCCTATTTTTGGATTAATGGCATCATGTTGTATTTACTTGCGGAGCCTTGGGCCTATAGTTTGGGTATTCTTTTGACCTGTTTATTGGATTTGTGGCGGCATAGTTCCTTGGTGATTTCGCGGCGATCGTGGCTGTATGCTGTCCTCAATCCTTGGCTGATTTTGCCCCAGGATCATGGGTTGCATCATCAACCGATGCCGGTGCGATCGGGGGGGGCGATCGAGCCACGCCAGTTTAATCGCGCTGGTGTGAACTTTGGCGCTAACCTCAAGCTGTGGGATTACCTTCACCACACCTATCAAGCCCCCGATTTCTCAAGGCAGAGTCAGCCTCAAGGTGAGAAGTTAGGGAAATTAGGGATCAGTGGCCTGGAACCATTATTTTTGGTATCGCCGAGGCTTAAAGCCTTAGTTTGGCCTTTTTAGCGGGATGTGGCTTGGGCGCGGAACTGGGTTAGCCAAGCGGTGCTGAGGTGGTGGAGTTGCTCCCGTTCCCCAGGGGTGAGACCTTGGGGATCAAAGCGGTAGCGGTAGTGTAGGTGCAAAATGGGCTGGAGATCGGCTAAATGGGGGGGTAATTGAGCCTGTTCTGCGGGGAGAGACTGGAGGCGGGTTAGCCACTGGCTGAGGGTTTCCCAGGACTTGCGATCGAGACCTTCCTGAGTCAGGACTGCTTCGATCTCGTACAGTTCCGAGTCTAGGCCCGGTCGCAGGTCAATTTCGGGCTGGGACTCAGCGGTTGTTGTTGTAACGCGCTGAACCTGCTTCTGAAAATCCAATTGTCGGAAAAGAATAATGACCAAAGGAATCATCAAAACCCACCAATAGTCCCGCAGCCGTGCCCCGGTCACTTCCTGCCATAACTGGCTTCCCCGGAAGCTCGCAAAGGCAAACCAATCTCCTAGGAAAGACCAAGGCGGTGCGAGGCGATTTTCAGCTTGAATCCACTCCCCTGGCGTTGGATCAATCACCTGCCACTGTCCGCCCAGATAGGCCAAGGTCCAAGCATGGGCATGGCGGGCACGGACGAGGTACTGCTGCTCTAGGGCACTGTATTCATGAACTGAAAAGCCGATCGCATAGCGGGCTGGAATTCCCGCCTGTCGCAGTAATAAAGTGGCTGCTGTAGCAAAATATTCACAGTGTCCGGCCTTGGTTTGGGTCAAAAAAGCCGTGAGGGGGCTACCTTCAGGGTTTTGATCGAGCCAGTCGAGGGAGTAGCGGTAGTTGTTCTGAAAATACTGGGTCAGGAGATCGGGAATTTCCTGGGGATTTTGCTGTTCTAGCTGGAGTTCTGCGACGATTGTGGCTAAGGCGGCTTGCTCCTGTTGGGGAACCCGTAAATCTTCCTCGATCGGGGGGGCATCAAAGTTAGCCTTTGGCTCAAAGGCCACTCCATAGATGAGTCCTCCCTCTGGTCCTTCGACTCGCACGGTGCCGTAGGGGCTGCGCTCTACGGTTTTGACTGCGAGGGGATCGAGGAGTGTGGCCCCGTGGGGCAGTTTGAGCAAGCCTCTGCCTTTGGTAAGGGTGCTGGAAATGGTAAGCCAATTGGATATTTTGGCCAATTCTGCGGGATTCCCCGGCATTAAGGTCCAGGGATCAGGGGTTTGATTCAGGGTTGGGGGCCGATCGGGGTTGGTTCCAAGGGTGGCTCGATCGACTTGGGGAACTGCTGCAAAGTCGGAACTAAAGGCGACCCAACTGGGGGATTGGTAGCGGTTATAGGTGGCTTCCCGGAGGAGCTTGGGAACGCGCTCTTTTTGGGCTGCACTGACCCGAAAGGCGATCGCATTGGATAATTTGAGGCTGCCTAGTTCCCCGATTGCGGTTTCTCGCTGGTAGGGGTCTGCATCCTGCCGATAGTAGTCGCTGAGCCAGTTACTGACTTGCCGCTCTAGGGCCAAATGGGTTTCATAGAGCAGCATCTGGCCCCCAAACCCTAGGCTGGCGGCAAGGGACATTAACACAAACCAGCGAAAGGTGCCCACGCGCCGCGATCGGTTGGACCACAACATCCCCATGGTTAGCCCCGCCATTCCTAGGAAAAACCCCAATCCGGGTTGATTTCCGGCGCTGGCTGCGAGGATACAGAGGCCAAAGTAGAGATAGCGTAGATCAATTTCAGAATTCGCAGTTTTTGGGGAGGAGGGGGCGATCGAGAAGGGTCTGCTTGCCCCGGTGGGGGTTGCGGTGGCGGGAGTGCTGGTTTTGAGGAAGGGGAACAAGGCAAAGACCGAGACCCGATCGCGGTTGGAGTAAAGCTGGGTTGTGAGTAATAATAGAAAGAAAATGGGCTGAAAACGGATGATTAAATAGAATGAGGTGAGATTTCGAGCTGTGATAAAGAAGTAAACGGAAACAATGAGCAGCAACATCAAACAGAAGTTAAAAATGTTGCCAAAGTCATCCTCGCCAAAGTCCCAGCGGGAGGGCCACCACCGCGCTGCTTCGACGGCGATCGCAAAGGGTACGGCAAAGAACCAAAGGCCCGTTTGCCAGCCCCAAAACAGAAGGGTTAAGCCTAAAACAAATGGTGGCATAGGATAGAGTAATAACTTGAACAGGAAACTAGAGGGTCATGAGGGTGGGGGCGATGCGATCGAGGGGGATGGTGCGGAATTGGGTGGTGGGGGCGGTGATGGCGCGGCGATCGAAGTCGGCCTCGGTTTGGCCCGGTTCTGCTAGGAGTAGCACCAGGGTGGGGACTCGCAGCGCTTCCAGTTGTTGGACTAAGGCTTGGCGATCGTCGTCCCAGCTTAGGAAAATGCAGATACAACCGCTGAGGATATCGGCCCGCTCCAAAACCAGGGGTTGGAGGGAGTTAAAGGACTGGGTGGAACAGGCTTGGACTGAGGCTAAAATTTCGAGCATTTGGTCGAGGTGGCCCACACCCCGTCCTGCGGTGAAGCAATAGGCTTCTAGGCCGACAAACATTAAGTCTAGGAGGGATTCCTGGCTTTGGAAGCTGCTGGCACAGGAGGCCGCAATGGAGATCGCCTCCTCCAGTTTTTCGCTGTAGGCTTCCCGTTGGAAGGTGTCTAAAATCAGGGCATGGCGGACAAAAAACTCGTCTTGATCCTCCCGAACGATCGGTTTATTAACCTTAGCCCAGCTTTTCCAGTGAATTTTGCGCAGGGGGTCACCGGGCCGGTAATCCCGCAGGGACATGAATTCATCGGACTCCCCGATCGAAGAGGCAAGGGCGACCCCCCTGGACTGGTAGCGGCGGCCTCCTAGGAGCTGGAGCGGGGGTAGGGGGTAGCGGTGGGGCAAAATCCAGAGGGATTGGGGTAAAGGCAGGCGTTGGCAGGCGTGGAAGAGGCCAAAGGGGTCGGGACGGAGGAGAAAGACTTCGGCGAGGTGGACGGGGCCGCGACTGCGGGGATAGAGGGGAAGGGTGACTTCGACGCTGCTGCGGGGGGGAATGGGGGGAAGGGTGACGGTTTCGGTGGTGGCGCGGAGGTTGCGGCGGATGAGCCAGAGCCAGCGGTAGTAACCCAGGGATTGATCGAAGCGGTTGCGGCGGTTTTCGCCCGGTTCGGGGGTATTGCGCAGTTCCCGGTAGCTAGGCCGAGGATCGGCGAAGTTTTCCATGAGTTTGAGGCTGCGTTGCCAGCGATCGGTGCCATTTTCGATGGTGATCCGATACTGGAGGGGAACGCCAACGGTGCCAAAGCGGGGCAGGGTGCGGCGCAACCGGAACTTTTCTCGGAACCGGAAGCTGTAGAGCGTGCTCAGGCCGACGATCGCCCCTGTAAAGGTAAAGACTTGGTAAATGAGCGATCCGTTACTGTCGGCTTGGAGGATGCCGGTAAGGATTAAACTGGCTGTGAAGGCGGTGCCTGTGGGGGTAAAGCGGCGTGTGCGCCAGCGATCGAAGGCGTATAGAAACCGAAAGGCCCGATAGCGTAGGGGATTCATGGCAACCGCTTCCTAGGGAGCTTCTAGTTTACCCTGTTCTTCAAAGTAGGCAATCACCTGGGGTAGGGTGAGCTGGGGTAGGTCTACTTTGGCCCGATCGGCGGCGGCTTGGAGGGGCTTTAGGGAGGACCAGAGTAATTTTGCCCAAAATTCCTGGAATTGGGGGTCAATTTCCATAGATTGGGCCTGAATGACTGCCGCAGCGATGGCATCTTCTTGGAGCCAGCTTTGGATTTGGGCGGGGGTGAGTTGGGTGAGGGGGACTTGGGCGGCGGTGGCGACCTGTTGCAACACCCGCAGGCCGTAGAGGGCAACGCGCACGGAGAATTTATCACGGGAAGTAAGCAGGGCGGCATCGACCTGTTGGGATTCGTCAGCGGTCAGGAGATGGGCGAAGGGGTGGGAGTCTAAGGGGGTGGCCATGGTGATTTCAGGAATTGGGTGAGGGGCAGAGTATGCGGGAGAGAGAGGCTGGTTGCAAATGGGCGATCTTAGGGTTGGGGGTGGGTAGAAGCGCCGATTGCAAATCGGCGATCCCAGGGGGTTGGTAATCCCAGGGGATTATCCTGGTTCCCATGCTCTGCGTGGGAACCCCTGACGGGGCGCTCCAGCGCCCTTTTGTGCACGAGTTTGGGGGTTGTGGAGTGGATGCTGGAGCGCTTAGTGGTGCAGAAAAGTCGTGAAAGGTTTGTCAGGCAGGAGTTTCAGCGAC
>JBMTWK010000304.1:0-4880 GCA_049452395.1 Prochlorothrix sp.
CCTACCTGGTCGGTTAAATCGCTAAAGTGGGATGCTCCCGGTTTTCTGACCCTCTTTGTTTTCTGACCCTCTTGCTTGAGGTCTTGTTAGGCTTGGGTTTGCTCCAGCAAATGGACAAAGCGCCAATCGTCCCGGAGGGTTTGGAAGTCGGGATCGGACTGGACTAGGTTGAGGTAATACCGGGGTTCGAGGGCGATCGCCACCTTCAGCGACGACAAGGCCCGCTCCCCATTGCCCAGCAGGGCGAAGCAGGTGGCGCGGTTATACCAAAAGTCGGGATTATTCTGTTCCAGGGCGATCGCATAGTCATAGCACTCGATCGCCTCGTGGTAATAGCCCAAATGCACCAGCGCAATGCCCCGAAAATAGGCCGTATATTGATCCTCTGGGTGCAGTTCCAGGGCGCGATCGTAGCTGTTAATGGCCTCCCCATAGCGGCCCAACTGGCCCAGGGCATGGCCCCGGTGGTGCCAAATTTCCCACTGTTCTGGCCGTAGGGCGAGGGCGCGATCGTAGTTTTGCACCGCCTCTTCAAAGCGCTGCAAGTTATAAAGAACATGGCCGCGATGGTGCCAAGTGCGGGCTGCATTGGGCTTGAGGGCGAGAACTTGGTCATAACAGGCCAGCGCTGTGCTGTTATCGTCCAAATTCACCAGCAAATCGCCGCGATTGTGCCATGCTTGGTAACAGTCCGGCTCTAGGGCAATGGCTTGGTCAAAGCTGACGAGGGCATCCTGCCAGCGGCCCAACTGCTCTAGGACATAGCCGCGATTGTTGAGGGCTTGGTAAAACCCCGGCTTAAGGGTGAGGGCTTTTTCATAGCTTTGTAGGGCTTCGGGCAGGTGGCCCAACTGGCGCAGGATCATGCCGCGCAGGTTCCAGGCGGGGGCAAGGCGATCGTTGAGGCTGAGGGCACGATCGCAACTGTCTAAGGCTTCAGCATAGCGGTGGAGCTGGGTCAGCACTTGGGCGCGATCGGTCCAGGCTTGGCCCTCTTGGGGGGAGATCGCCAGCCCACAGTTGTAACTACTGAGGGCATCCTCAGGACGACCGAGGTTTTGCAGAACGTGGCCTTGGCCAAACCACAGATCGGCACGGTTAGGACTGTGCTGGAGCGCCAATTTATAGTCGGCAAGGGATTGGGGAGTAGGGGCCGCAGAACGGGCAGAGTCCTCAGGGTAGGACATGGCAGGGACAGCGGGTAATCAGGAGTGGGCAGGATGGGTACTGTTTACGGCGATCGTGAGCAATGCTCAGGGGAGTGTGTTTAGAGTACCCCGTGTTCTGGGTTTGGATCGGAAAACTACGACAATGTGAAAAAATATAAACAATAGAGCACCCTGTAGCAGGTTGTTGCAACAGGTTTATGGTGCTCTTCGGATAGGCCAGCGGCCCGTGACTTTTCGCCCGATCAAGAGGGTTGCCAAGACCCAGGGGGTTAGACCGCTGCGATCGTGCCTGTGAACCTGAACGATCGCCTTGCCCCTGCTTAGACCTGGCTTTGGACCTGGCTTTAGACTTGGCTTTGGACTTTGCTGTGGACCTGGCTTTGGACTTTGCTGTGGACCTGGCTTTGGGCTTTGCTTTGAATCTTGCTGTGGAGGCAGCGCCATGCTTCAGCCTCTGCCTTCAGCCCCTAACCCATAGCCTAGCGCACAGCCTAACGCGCAGACCCTGACCTTGGCCCCTCCTGCTCCCCCTCCTCCGCAACAGACCCACTATCCACTTAGCTTGATAGCAGATTTATTCATGGCTCGATTCAATAAGTTTCGGCAACTTTTCCACCACCTAGCCAGCGATCAAGCCTTTTTATCGATGATGAGGAGCTTTGAAACCATAATCGCTAAGGTTTTATCTCTGGCAATGGTGGTCGTCATTCTCGTCTCTGTTTGGGACTTAGGGCTAGTCTTATTCCACGATCTCCCGTCCCAGCCAACTTTTTCAGGGTTTTTCAAAAAGACCTTGATTGAAGTCTTTGGCGTGTTTCTCAGTGTTCTCATTGCCCTAGAAGTCCTGGAAAATATTACGGCCTATTTGCGGCGGCATGTGGTGCAACTGGAGTTGGTCATTGCGACTTCCCTCACCGCTGTGGCCCGGAAGATCATTATTCTGGATCTGGAAAAGGTCAGCGGTGTGGATATCATTGGCCTCGCCGTTGCCGTTTTTGCCCTGTCTATTAGCTATTGGATTGTCCGTCGTCCCCATCAAGAGTAAGGGTTCAGGCTGGGGAGTTTGGGGTTAGCGTGTCAATCCCTTTGTCAATCCCTGGGGGCAGAAAAGGCGCAAAACTTGAGCCAGCGATACGTTCCTTCATGCTCTGTGATGTAAAGCCTTAAAAATCATTGCGAAGGTGTATCAGCGCTCCAGGAACGCGATACCTTACGACCATGGATTGAAAACGCAATCCGCAGCCCTTGCAGCCGTGTGAACAGTGAGTGAACTGTGAGCGAACTGGAACCTGTGAACTGGAACCCCGCAGTGAACTCGAAACCGGTGCAAGGCAGGAGGTAGCCAGAACTCCCTCAGCCTGAGACCCCTTCAAACCCCTAGGTCTCTCAACTCCTAGCCATCTCGCGCTTTGGGACATTACTGGGCAATATTGTGAACCCGTATCCGGTCATACTATGGCCCCGTCGCTTCGGACTACCCCCATGGCCTGTTTATCCAAGCCCTTGGGCCTGTTTGCTCTGGGGTACTCATCAAGATTATGGGGAGTTTGACCTATGTCCCATGCTATATCTGCCGAGACTGTAGCCGGTGTCTCCGGCATCAGAAATGTGGCGATCGTTGGCCCCTATGCCAGTGGTAAAACCACCCTCCTGGAAAGTCTGCTCTCGGTGACCGGGGTGCTAACCCGCAAAGGCCGAGTCCAAGACAACAATACCGTGGGGGATGCCAGCCAAGAAGCCCGCGATCGCCAAATGAGTGTTGAAGTGAGCGCAGCCAGTACCGAGTACGGGGGGTTGCGCTTTAATTTTTTGGATTGTCCGGGGTCGATCGAACTGGCCCAAGAAACCTGGAATGCCCTAGTGGGCGTTGATGCTGCCGTTGTGGTTTGCGAACCGGACCTAGACCGGGTTTTGACCCTTGCGCCCCTGTTTAAGTTTTTAGATGACTGGGAAATTCCCCATCTGGTCTTTATCAATAAAATGGATCGGGCCAATCACACCCGGCTCATGGATGTGCTCCACGCCCTTAAAAATGTCTCCAGTCGGCCCCTGGTGCCCCAGCAGTTCCCCGTGCGGGAGGGGGATGCCGTGGTGGGCTACATTGACCTGATTACGGAGCAAGCCTACCACTACCATGCTGGTGCCCCCGCCGATCCCATGCCGCTGCCGGAGGAACTGCGGGAGCAAGAGCAGGCCGCACGGGTGGAGTTGCTAGAAGCCCTGGCTGACTTTGACGATCGCCTGCTGGAAGAACTCTTAGAAGAAATTGAACCCTCCCAGGAAGAAATTCAAGCGGACCTGAAGTGGGAGCTAAAAGCGGACTTAATTGTGCCCGTGGTCCTGGGCATGGCGGATCAAGACTATGGTGTGCGGCCTTTGTTGGATGCGCTGCTGCGGGAAGCCCCGGATCCAGCCTCCACTGCGGAGCGCCGAGGCTTGGAAATAGCTGAGGGAGACGATGCCCCGGTGATTGGCCAAGTCCTGAAGACCTATGTGCTGCCCCAGGCCGGAAAATTGTCCTTGGTGCGGATTTGGCAGGGAGAACTGACGGAAGGGGTGTTGCTCAATGGGTTGCGTCCCGGTGGGATGTATCACCTCATGGGTGCCCAAACCCAACCGATTCAGCGGGCGATCGCGGGCGAGATTATTGCCCTGAGCCGCCTGGATGGGGTGGCAACGGGAGAGACCCTCTCGGTTGCCTTGGGGGCAACGGATCCCATGCCCCGTGTGGCTCCCCTGGAGCCGGTTTATGCCCTGGCCATTGCTCCGGAGAATCGCAAAGATGAGGTCAAGCTCAGTACGGCGCTCAACAAGTTGCTGGAGGAAGATCCTGCCCTGCGCTGGGAGCAACATGGCGATACCCACGAGGTCATCCTTTGGGGCCAAGGGGAAATTCATTTGCAGATCAATTTCGATCGCCTGCGCCGCAAGTACAACTTGCCCATGGCAACCCACACCCCCCATGTGCCCTACAAAGAAACCATCCGCAAGTCCCAGTCCAAGGTCAACGGACGCTACAAGCACCAAACCGGCGGCCATGGCCAATTTGGGGATGTCTACCTAGATATTCAGCCCCTCCCCCGTGGTGAAGGCTTTAACTTTGCCGAAAAAATTGTCGGGGGTGTGGTCCCTCGCCAATATATCCCCGGTGTGGAAACTGGCGTGCGGGAGTTCTTGCACAAGGGGCCGCTGGGGTTCCCGGTGGTGGATGTGTCGGTGACTCTGACCGATGGCTCCTACCATGCGGTGGATAGTTCGGAGCAAGCCTTTAAGCAGGCGGCTCGGATTGCGATGCAGGAGGGTCTCCAGGGCTGTGATCCGGTGCTGCTGGAGCCGATTCTGTTGGTGGCGATCGCGGTGCCTCAGGAGTTTACGGCTAATGTGCTGCGGCTGGTGACGGGTCGCCGGGGCCAAATTCTGGGCTACGATGTCCGATCGGGCTGGACGGGCTGGGATGAGGTGTCGGCCTATCTGCCCCAGGCGGAAATGCAGGATTTGATCGTGGAGCTACGATCGCTGACCCTTGGGGTTGGCTCGTTCTCCTGGCACTATGACCATCTCCAAGAGGTGCCGGAAAAGCTCACGGAACGGGTCTTGGCCATGCAAGCTGACGGTTAGCTTGGGCAACGGTACATTTGCCATCATTTGAAATTTCCTGGTTCCCATGCTCTGCGTGGGAACCCCTACGGGGCGCTCCAGCGCCCTTTGTTG
>JBMTWK010000305.1:0-4838 GCA_049452395.1 Prochlorothrix sp.
ATAGGTCTGGGGCGAGAGACTGGCTTTGAGGCTTTCCCCGGCCTCAGGCTGGGCATAGCTCATCAGGGTGAATTGACTGCTGACGCTGGTGAGGTGAGCCGGATCCACCTCAAAAACCAGGGTTTCGGCCTCCTGAAAGGCGGTCTCCATCGGCGCGGGCAGGGGATAGTCCGCTGCCTTGAGCACATGCACCGAGCCAAGCAAATACACTCGATTGCGATCGGCCTCCACTTCCCACATAAATACCGGTGGCCCTTGGGGCGGTTGAGTCCGGGCCATGCTACAGGCTCCCGCACCGACGAGCAGCCCCAACCCAGCTAGCCCCAAACCCAGCAACCCAAAACCTAGACCCAAACTTCGAGACCGTAATTGCGACACTAGGGGCGAATCAGAATCCGACCTTCACATAATACCTGGCCTTCCGTCAGCGCCAAGGTCTGAAAGTCCACATCTGCGCCCAGGTTTAAGGTGAGATGGTCCAAACCGGCTAATGCCTGGGTTGCGGTGGGGTCGCTGGTGTCCCAGGTCAGTTGATCCAAAATGATGGTGTGGGGATCCCGAAGCTGGACGATTGCCCCCATGGTCACATTGAGGTGGGGTTCCGTCGATCGCACCAAGGTAGCCCAAAGGGTAAGGGCGTTAGGCTGGAATTGCATCCGAATATCGCGCCAGTGGGGCGATTTTGCCGGTACGGCTAGGTCTGCTGCGGGTTTCTGGCTCTGGGATTGCTCCTGGGATTGGCCCTGGGATTGCTCCTGGGATTGGTCTTGGGATTGCTCCTGAGCTAGAGCCTGGGATTCAGCCGCCGCAGCCAAGGCGACCCCCGCTTCGCCCAAGGGTTCCAGCCATTGATCCAGTACCTCAGAGAGGGCATTGGCCAACAGGGGCGCTTGGAGACATTGATTCATGTCCCGATCGATCATGCGTAAGGTCGCTTGGACAAAAATCGGCTCTAGCAACTGGAAGGGCTTGCCCCGCAACACCTGCCGCAAGTTGGTTTTAATGCCCTCGCCCACAATGTCGATATGGCTCAGACATAGCCCTTGGTAGACCACCTGTTCCCCCAGAATCGAGATTGTGGGGATTTCACCTGAGAGCAACTGGCGATCGGTCCCGCCCACCTCAAAGGTCAGCGCCACGACGGAATCCACCTGCGATCGCAGCCAGAGACGCACCGCAGGCGAGAGAACTTTCCGGATCAGTTGGGTTGGGGCCATAGCACGTTATGGGTTCTAAATTAAGGAATCCGGTAGGGGCAAACCCCCCGTGGTTGCCCTGGTCTTGGGTTTGGGAAATCCGGTAGGGGCAAACCCCCCGTGGTTGCCCTGGGTTTGGGTTTGAGGAATCCGGTAGGGGCAAACCCCCCGTGGTTGCCCTGGTCTTGGGTTTGTAGGAATCCGGTAGGGGCAAACCCCCCGTGGTTGCCCTGGTCTTGGGTTTGGGACATATTGGGAAATCCGATCGGGGCAAGCCCCCCGTAGGTGCCCTGGCTAGCTCTGGCGGGACGGTTTCCGCCGGAAACCACCAAAAATTGCCGTTTGGACATCATCCACCAGGGTATACAGCACGGGCGCAACTAAGAGGCTCAAGATCGTGTCAGCAATCAAGCCCCCAATAATGGCCACAGCCATGGGTTGCCGCAGTTCGGCCCCCGCTCCCCAGCCCAGGGCGATCGGCATCATCCCCAAAATCGTGGAGAGGGTCGTCATCACGATCGGGCGCAACCGCACCGGCCCGGAGTGCAAAACCGCCTGAGTCCGCTCTAGGCCCATGCGCCGCAATTGGTTGGTGTAGTCCACCAAAATAATCACATTTTTGTTGACCAGGCCCATCAGGAAAATCATGCCGAGGATCGAGACCATGCCGAAGTCGCTGCGGGTGACCAACAGGGCCAACACGGCCCCCACAATGGAGAGGGGCAAGGCCAGAATCACCACCAAGGGATCAAGCAGGCGGCGGAAGAGCAGCAGCAGCAACAGGGCGATCGCAATCACCGACAGGCCAATCACTTGCAGAAAGCTATCCAAAACCTCCGTGCTGCGGCCTGAGTCCCCCCGCAGTTCGATCGTCACACCGGGGGGCAAAATTCGCTGAGCCTCGCTGACCACCCGATCGGTCGCTTCGCCCAATGCCTGACCGGGCGCTAAATTCGCCCAAATATAGGCCACCCGATCGCCCTCCAAATGCTCGACCTCCTGCCGTCCCCCAAAGGCTTGGTCATCCCCCGTTGCGGTAATATCCGCCAGCCCCGCCTTTTGCTCAATCAGGCGCTGCTTAACCGTTTGGGCCAGATTGACCAAATCCTCCAGATTTTCGCCCCGAAAGGCAACCTTTAGCGGCTTTTCGCCCCCTGTATCAACGAATTTAATGTCTTCCACGCTCAGGCTAATGCCTTCGATGTCGGGCAGGGCCGATCGCAGTTGATCCTGCACTTCGACGGTGGTGCGATCGCGATCGTCCCGCAGCTTGATATAGAGCCGCCCTTTGTTGATGGCCCCCCGCTCCCCCAGGATGGTATAGACCGACTCAACATTGGGGTTCGCTTGGACGATCGGCTCAATCTGCTGAACAATGGTGCGGGACTCCGCCAGAACCAAGGGCGCAAACTGGGCTTCCGGGGACTCCTCCGGGGCCATATCCTCCGGCTGGATCCCCTCCGGCGGCAAATCCAGCACCACAATGCTTTCCCCCGCCTTAATATCCGTGGGGCTATTGCGGCGGTTAATGCGGGCCAGCACGGTCCAGCGATCGGGGGATCCCAAATAGCGATCGGCAATGTCTTCTAAATCTTCGCGAGGACGGACCACATAGGAGCGCACAGCCCGCCGCCCCAAGGTTTTGAGGGTCTCCAACTGGACTTCATTCAAGCCCTGGAGCAACGCCGCATAGCCCTGAAGCTCTTCCTGCGGTGCGGCCCCTGCGTCTCCCCCTACGGCTCCCCCTGCGGCTCCCCCTTCGTCCCCTGCCGATGCAGTCTCTCCAGTCTCTGCCGGTCCCCCAAGAGTACCCTGAGCATTTTCCCCAGCATCGCCCCCAGTATCCTCCATGGCCTCAAACTTAGAGCGCAGGGTCTTTTCCAGGTAGGAGGGGCTAATTTCATAGGTGAGATTAAAGTCCCCCCGATCGAGTTGGGGGATAAAACCCTGGGGAACCAGGGGAATTAAGGCAATTCCGGCCCCCAGACTGGCGATCGCCAGCAAAATCACCACCCAACGCGCCCCCAGTGCCCAGGTCAAAACCCGACGATAGCCAACCACGGCATAGCACCACAGGCCCGTTTGGGCCGGTTCCATCAAGGGCGATAGCTGGGAGGGATCCTCTAGGGAGTCGGACAGCGCGATCGATCGAGAAGTACGATCGGGCCTGGACAGCGGAGCAACCGTTTGATCCGGCAATGGCAGGGACTCAGCCCCCCGATCGGCCTCCCCCGAATCCCCCAGATCCCCCGCCGGGAGCGGCTCCACCTTCCGACGGAGCCAGAAAGCCGCCAACACCGGGGAAAGGGTCCGGGCCGCCAACAGGGAGGTGACCACGGCAACAGAAACCGTCATGCCAAAGGGCTTGAAAAACTGCCCCACAACCCCGCCCATCAAAGCTACGGGCAGAAAAACGGCCACGATCGTCAGGGTCGCCGCCGAAACCGTCAGCCCAATTTCCTGGGTCGCATGGAAAGCCGCACGGCGAGGCGACTCACCCCCCTCAATGTGGCGGACGATATTTTCCACATCCACAATGGCATCGTCCACAATAATGCCAATGACCAGGGCCAAGGCCAGCAGAGTAATCGTTTCTAGGTTGAAGCCAAACATCGCCATGGCAATGCAGGTGCCCAGGAGCGAGACCGGGATCGCCAAGGCCGTGATTAAGGTGGCCCGCCAACTGCCCAAAAACGGAAAAATAATCAGAATCGCCAGGATAACCGCCAGAATCAGGGCATCGATCGTGGCCTGGGTGGCTTCCCGAATATACTCAGCCTGACTCACAGCAAGCTCGACCTCTAGGTCCGGTTGCCGCCGTTGTAGTTCAGCCATGGCCTTTTCGACCTGGGCTACGACTTCCAGGGTATTGGCTTCTCCCTCCTTCACCACTTGGATGGCGATCGCATCTTCCCCGTTAAAGCGCACCAAAGTCGGCCCCCCAAAGGGCGTATCGCCAACGTCTTCCTCCGCCGTCACCAAATCCACGGCCCCCAGCAGCTCCACCCGCAGCACGCCCTTAAACTTGCGCAAAACCGGCAGAATTTCAGTACTAGCTTGCTCGTAGAGGGCGACCCGATCTTCGCCGCGCAGGATATAGCTAATGGCCGCCGACTCGTTGAGGTTAAAGGGAACAATGCGATAGCTGGTGCCGCTGGGTAAAGCGTCCTTGGCCATGGCCCGCCCCAACAGATATTCCACCTCCTGGCTGCTTTCCTTGAGGGTGGTGCCCAGTTCTTGGAAGGACAACTGCAACACCGATCGCCCGCTGTAGGTGGTGGAGGCAATACTTTTAAGCTGACGGGCCTCCGTTAGCCAATCTTCCAGGGGGTTGGTTAACTGGGCCTCGGTTTCCAGCACATCTTCTAGGGGAACCGTTGCATCAACCACGACGATCGGGAAGGTGACATCGGGGAAGAGCGCATACTTGAGGGAACTGAAGGCTAACAGCCCTGCCACAGCAATGGCAATCCAAAAACTGATGGTCAGCCAGGGATGGTTAAGCGCAAACCGGGACAGACTAAAGGGAGGCCGTCGGGGGGGGCGAGGAGGATACACAGAAGCTGAAGGGGTTACAGACACAGGTGCAGGGGAACGCAAGGGTAAGAACCTCAGGGCAAGCGAGGAGTTGGGGGGAGGAGT
>JBMTWK010000306.1:0-4834 GCA_049452395.1 Prochlorothrix sp.
GCGACAGCGTAACGCATCAGAGCCAGACTCTGCGGTGCGTTACGGCTCTGCCTAAAACACCCTACAAGTTACGTTTACTTTTTCTGACCTACTTAGCAGGGGGAACTTTCTGCGGTTTATCAACATCCTCTAAGGTCCCCATGACCGCAATCCTGACCGCAACGCTACCCTAGGGCATAACTTAACAGCACCTTTCAGCGGTGAAGACTAAAGTCTTCATTACGACTGCATCTGGGCATTATTTAGAGCATTATTTTAGCATTGTCATTAATATTTACTCTCTCAGATTTTCCAGTCCCTATACTTTGCGTAAATTTCCCCAATCCTATGACTCAACGCTATTTTATGCCCGATTTCGTCTTTAATCTCAAACAACCTTTGGCTCACGCCGCGATCGCCGCCTCAGTTACCCTGGCCCTCGCACACCCCGATCTCGCCCAAGCCCAAACCAACAACCCTCCCAAAGCCAAACCGACTTGCTACACCGAGCACTACACCAAACTCGTTTCAGCTTTTTACACCGTGGGTGAGCCGCCCCAACCAGGAGCCAACCCCGAAGCCCTGCTCTTCGCCTCTGGAGAGGTGGAATTTCTGCGCAGTGCCCCCGCCCAGCTTGTTGGGGAAGAGGGAGTGCTCACACAGTACCAAGTGGGACAAAACACAGTCCGGCGCTTTGACTTTAAAGATCCGCAGCGCAATGGTTCCATTTCCTTGAATTTCGGTCCCTGGTTCCCAGTTGTTGGCTACGAAGTCGATCGCAGCGGCCCCCAACAAATCCAAACCTTCTACTTCGACACTAACAACGCCCTCAAAATGGCGGCGGAAGTTCTGGTGCGGGAACCCCGAACCCGTGAAGTCTGCCTTGATTCAGCAACCCCTTAACCTGCCACCTTTGCAGCCGCAACTTTCTAACTCGCCCTTAAGCCAAGCCCCGTCAAAAGCCAGCGACAACTATCACCGGCAAGACCTGCATGACAGCAACTTAGCCACGGCAACTTCATGACGGTAACTTCACGACGGCAACTTAACCACAACGCAGCCACCCTCACCACAACGCAGCCACTCTCACGCAAGGTTGGCAGGTTGGATGAAGCAACCCCCCGATCGAGGAACCCCACGATCGCGGTAGACTCATGGGAAGACTTGAAACCCCAGGCTGAGAGGCCGAGATCCCCATCTCCTCTCAGCCGAGTTCAGGCTCGTTCATTCCAGTTTTTAGACCCTATTCCCCTGTGACCCCTTTCCCCACTTTGGGTGGCTTGGCCACCCCGATCGCGGCCCTTGGCGATCGCCTCGCAACCCTTAGCCCCAGCCACGGCATCATGGTGGCCCTCCTCCTGGTTTTTGCCACCGCCCACAGCGGCCTTGCCGCCCTACGTCCCTGGGGAGAAGCCCGCATCGGAGCGCGTTTGTACCGGGTTCTGTTTGCCCTCGTCAGCCTCCCCCTCGCGGCCACCCTGATTATTTACTTCATTAACCACCGCTACGACGGGATTCAGCTCTGGAACCTGCAAGGGGTGCCCGGTGTAGCCGCTGTGGTCTGGATTTTGTCGGCCATTTCCTTCCTGTTTCTCTACCCCGCCACCTTTAACCTGCTGGAAATTGCCGCCATCCAAAAACCTGAGGTTCACCTCTACGAAACCGGCATTATCCGCATTACCCGCCACCCCCAAATGGTCGGCCAGGTGATTTGGTGTGTTGCCCATGCCCTGTGGCTCGGCACCAGCTTTATGCTTGTGACCTGTGTTGGGCTGATTGCCCACCATCTGTTTGCGGTCTGGCATGGCGATCGCCGCTGGGGCCAACGCTACGGCGCAGCCTACGAAGCCGTCAAAACCCGCACCTCGGTCATTCCCTTTGTGGCGATCGCCCAGGGCCGACAAACCCTCGTTTGGCAGGAGTTTCTGCGCCCCGCCTATGTGGGGGTTGCCCTTTTTGTGGGGCTGTTTTGGTGGGCACACCCCTGGATGATGCGAGCCACAGCAGCAGTCTTTTGGTAAGTTGCAGTCTTTTGGGTAAGTTGAGGGCGAAGGTCAGTCTTCCCTTAAACTAGAATTACGCTTGTTTTAATCAGATTTTTAAAATGTTTTTAGCCATCACTGGGGAGAACTTTCACCAGGAAGTCCTGGATGCGTCCGGCCTGGTTCTCGTGAGCTTTTGGGCACCCTGGTGTGGGGCTTGCCGTTGGGTCAATCCGCTACTACACCAGTTCCAAGCCCAGGTTGACACCCCCCTCAAAATCGTCAGCGTTAATGCGGACAACAATTTTGCCATCGTCAATACCTATCGGCTGGCCACCTTGCCCACGGTGTTGGTCTTTTACCAAGGCCAAGTCTGCGATCGCATTGAGGGTTTTCAAAACCGCGAACAGTTTTACCAAGCCCTCGATCGCATCTACGCCCAAATCCCCGATCTCCTGTCAGCCTAGCCCCTATTGGCTAGCTTTTTATTGCGGAGGCTGGAGGTAGGCGATCGGCTGGGGCAAAATTGCCTTGGACAGTAGTCCATGCACCCCCTTCAAGGGCGTATTGACCACCTGGGTAATATTAAAATCAATGCCAATACTACAGAGCACATAGGCTTCCTCCGGCGACAGACCGAGGTAATGCTGCAAAAACTCCAGCATTTGCTCTAAAGCCTTGTGCAAAGCCCCATCCAAGCTGTAATCAAAGCCCATGGTCATCCAGTGGCTCTGGGTTTCGGCAAAGGGCTGCACCACGGGGTGGGGTAAATTGGCCTGCTTGTGCAACGTGAGCGTCACCGTGCCGTTCATGGCGGTTTCGATCGCCGTTACATTCACCTCCCCGTCGCCCTGGGCTGAGTGGCCATCCCCGATCGAAAACAGTGCCTCCGGCACCTGCACCGGCAAATAGAGGGTCGCCCCCGCTTGGAGGTGGCGATTATCCAAATTGCCGCCAAAGTTGCCCGGTGGGATTGAGCTACAGGTTTCCGTCGGCGCAACGGCAACAATGCCAAAAAATGGCTTCAGGGGCACTTTAATGCCGCTTTGGGGCGGAAATTCCGTTTCCATCCGCTCTAGGTCCAGCTCCAGAAAGCGCAGGGAAAACTGCGAAAATCGATAGGGCAACGCGCCCATACCGGGCCGAATCACATTAAAGCCCATGGGCAAGCGGGGGTGAATTGCCTCCAAATGCACCGCCAGCACATCCCCCGGTTCGGCCCCAGCCACAGCGATCGGTCCCGTCAGCAAATGGGGACCAATGCCGACTTTTTGGGCTTCGGGCAGTTGATCGCGGATTTTCAGCAACTCCGGCGGAGCAAAGGCCCCAGGGGATTCCAGGGCAAAGCTATAGCCCGTAAAGGTTTCAATCTGGATGCGATCGCCGGACTCCACCCGCAAAACAGGGGCTAAATCTGGAGAAAATCCGCCTAAATGCACCGTTTCAGGGGTAGCCTTGAGGGTGTGGGTGGTCATGGGTGGGTTATGCCTTAAAAGTTGGTCTAATCCTGGGGTCAAAAATCAGGGCAACCACGGGGGGTTTGCCCCTACCTTAGGGTTAATCCTGGGGCCAAAATCAGGGCAACCACGGGGGGTTTGCCCCTACCGGGTATCCCACTTTAGAAGAATCTTGGTAGGGGTCGTGCCCCCGTGCCGACCCTCTTCGGCCCAAAGCCAGGGCAATCACGGGAGGTTTGCCCCGAACCGGTCGGTTAAATCGCTAAAGTGGAATGCTCCCGTCGATTTTTCTATGGTTCTGGCGTGGGTACGCCTTGATTGACGAATTCTAAGGTATAGGCTTGGCTGACATCGGTTTCTGGGGGATAGACCCCGACTTCAGCCATGGACTGGAAAAACTGCTGCCAGCGATCGTCCGTCATTGCCCCAATCCCCAGCGTTTCCGCATCCCCCAAAGTCAGCAGGCCATATTCCTGCATTTTTTCGTAACCATAGGCCAATTGGGTGTCTGTCATGGCGGGATTGGCTGCTTTAATCAAGGCATGGGCCGGTTCGGGATTGTTGAGGTAGCTGTACCAACCCTCGATCGAGGCCGTCACAAACCGCTGCACTAAATCGGGATTCGTTTCCACTAAATCGCGGCGGGCCTCGATCGTCGTTGCATAGGGCGAATAATTGGCCATATCCGCCAATAAAAAGACTAACGGCTCAAAACCACCCTCCTGCTGCACCATCAACGGTTCAGAACTCAAATAGCCCTGTTGCACAGCGGTTTTGTCCAGCAAAAACGGACCAACCGTAAAATTATAAGGACGCTTCTGGCTGTCATCTAAGCCGTATTCAGCCTTGAGCAGGGGCCAATAGGTCACATTAGCCATAGTTGAGATAAAAATAGGCCGTCCCTTCAAATCTGCTAGGGTTTCGATGCCCTGATCGGGGTGAGCCAGCAAAACCTGGGGATCCTTTTGGAAGATGGCCGCAACCGTCACCTTGGGGATGCCCTCAACCACAGCCCGAATCGCATCGGCGCTCTGACCCATAAAAAAGTCCACCGCGCCCCCCATCAAAAGCTGCGTCCCATTGACCTGGGGGCCACCCATGGAGATCGTCACCTCTAGCCCATAGGACTCGTAAATGCCCTCAGCCACCGCTTGGTAAAAGCCCCCATGCTCAGCTTGGGCGTACCAGTTGGTGCCAAAGGTGATGGAGTCGAGGCGGGTGGGGTCTGCGCTGGAGCTTGGAGGGGTTTGGGGGGTAGGGCTGCTACAGGCGGTGATGAAACTTCCGGCGACGATCGCCCCAGCGAGTTGTAAAAACCTGCGACGAAAAAGTTTGGGAGAAGGCAGTTGGGGGTGGAGGGACAATGGTAGAGCCATGGCGGTAGGAGTAGAAGTTAGGAGTTAGGAGTTAGGAGTT
>JBMTWK010000307.1:0-4808 GCA_049452395.1 Prochlorothrix sp.
CCCGCCCAGCCCGCCCAAACCCCCAGACGGGGCGGCCCCTACAGACCCTGAAGCGCCTCAGGGGGATGGTCCGCCCAAGGGACAGAAACGAGCGAAGAGCAAAACCAAAACGGGAACCGTTAAAGACGGAGCCGCTGCCAAGGATGGAGCCAGTGGCGACGGCAAAGACGGAGCCAGTCGTGCGGCCAAAGCAGCAACCCCACCGGGCGATCGGCCCATGCTGCGGCCCAAACCCGCCATTGCCCCCGCCGCCGCGCCCAAAGCACCCCAAGCGCCCCCAGCCTCCCCAGCCTCAGCTCCCGCCGCCGAGGTCCCCAAGGCCGGTCCTCCCCTAGAAATTGTCTCGCCCCCCAGCAAGCCCACCAAGGCCAAGCCCTCTAAGCCGGTCCGTCGTGGCCCCGAAGGAAAAGACGGCCCCCGCGAAGGTCGGGGTGAGAAGGTGCGGGGCGATGGACCTCCCGCTGAGAAGAAGCCCGCCAAGCCCCAGGTGATGGAACTGCGGCGACCGAAGCCCCTGCGCACGCCGGAAACTCCACCCCAAGCCATTCCTCCCAATGCGCCGGAGGAAGACGATACCGATGGGATTGAACTGGAGAAGGAGCCGGAAGTCCTAGAACTGCAACGGCCCCGTCGCTCCATTGAGCCGCCTCGGGCTGCCCGCAAAGGGAAGACCTGGGAAAATGAAGAAGAGGAAGACGCAGAGAACAAGCGTAAGGCGGCCAAGACCGGCACCAAGACGAAGCGTCGGCCCCACATCATTGATGAGGACGATGATGATCTCGTTGATGATCTCGATCTGGAAAACGACGGGGATAACACCCTCAATAGCCTGTCGCTGATGCGGCCCCCCAAACCCCGCAGCAATACCCCGGTCAGCAAACCGGCTCCCACCCCCAACCGGAAATCCAAGTCCGACAGTGGCCGGGATACCCGTCAGCGTCGGGAGCGCCAAGTTGCGCCCACCCGTCAGCGGCCTGAGACCTTGATTTTGGCCGGGGGTGTGACCGTGCAACAGTTGGCAGAAATGCTGGTGGTGCCGGAAACCCAAATTATCAGCACCCTGTTTATGAAGGGGATTGCGGCCACCATTACCCAAACCCTGGACCTGCCGACGATCGAACTGTTGGCCCAGGAAATGGAGGTCACCATTGAGCGCCCTGAGGCCACCTCTGAAGCCCGGAAGACGACGGAAGTGCTGGATGCGAGCGACTTGGATAATCTCCATCGCCGCCCGCCCGTTGTGACGGTAATGGGTCACGTAGACCACGGTAAGACGACCCTTTTGGATTCGATCCGCAAAACCAAGGTGGCCCAAGGGGAAGCCGGAGGCATTACCCAGCACATTGGGGCCTACCATGTCGATGTGGAGCATGGGGGCAAAACCCAGCAGGTGGTGTTCCTGGATACGCCCGGTCACGAAGCCTTTACGGCGATGCGGGCACGGGGCGCACGGGTTACGGACATTGCCATTTTGGTGGTGGCTGCCGATGATGGGGTCCGGCCCCAGACGATCGAGGCCATTAGCCACGCCAAGGCGGCGGAAGTGCCCATTATTGTGGCCATCAACAAGATTGATAAGGAGGATGCCAACCCCGATCGCGTGAAGCAGGAACTGATGGAATACGGCCTGGTTCCGGAAGAATGGGGCGGCGAGGCCATTATGGTGCCGGTGAGTGCCATCAAGGGCGAAAACCTGGATACCCTGCTGGAGATGATCCTGCTGGTGTCTGAGGTGGAGGAACTGGCGGCCAACCCCGATCGGGCGGCCAAGGGAACGATCGTAGAAGCCCACCTCGACAAGGCACGGGGTCCGGTGGCAACGCTGCTGGTCCAAAACGGAACCTTGAAAGTGGGCGATGTGCTGGTTGCCGGATCGGTCTTCGGTAAAGTGCGGGCCATGATCGACGATCGTGGCAACCGTGTTGACAGCGCCGGTCCCTCGGTGCCGGTGGAGGTTTTGGGCCTCAGCAATGTGCCCGCTGCCGGTCATGAATTTGATGTCTTCTTGGATGAGAAGGAAGCCCGATCGGTGTCGATCGAACGGGCCGCTGCCCAGCGCACCTCTCGCCTCCAGCAGGCCATGGCTTCCCGCCGTGTGACCCTCACCTCGGTGTCGGCCCAGGCCCAGGAAGGGGAACTGAAGGAACTCAACCTCCTGCTCAAGTCCGATGTTCAAGGATCCCTGGAAGCCATTCTAGGCTCCCTGGAACAACTGCCCCAGAAAGAGGTGCAACTGCGGACGCTGTTGGCTGCACCCGGTGAGATCACGGAAACCGATGTGGACCTCGCCGCCGCCAGTGGAGCCGTCATCCTGGGCTTCAACACCACCCTCGCCAGTGGCGCGAAACGGGCCGCCGATGAGGCCGGAGTCGATGTGCGTGAATACGACATCATCTACAAGTTGCTGGAGGATGTCCAGGGAGCCATGGAAGGCTTGCTAGAGCCGGAAATGGTGGAAGAACCCCTAGGCCAAGCCGAAGTCCGGGCCATCTTCACGATCGGTCGGGGCGCAGTGGCGGGCTGTTATGTCCAGTCGGGCAAGTTGGTGCGCAACTGCACCGTGCGGATCCACCGGGGCAATACCGTGGTGTACTCCGGTAACTTGGACTCCCTGCGCCGGGTTAAGGATGACGTGAAGGAAGTCAACTCAGGCTATGAGTGTGGGGTTTCCCTCGACTCCTTCAGTGCATGGCAGGAGGGCGATGTGATCGAAGCCTTCCGGATGGCGACCAAGCGCCGGACTCTGTCGGCATAGGGTTCCCTCGGCTGGCATAAAGTTCCCTAGGCTACAGTGACCAGAGCCTAGATCCGAGATACTTGGGGATTGCTACTTCACGGTTTTGTCTTGACCATGCAATCCCCTTCTCCTCCCCGTATTCTGGTGTGTGGCTTGGGTCGCACGGGTCAGCGCATTTTCCACCTTTTGCGCCAACAGGGGGCACAGGTCCAGGGGCTACATTCAGAAGCCTTGGCCGGTGAACCTGATATTTTGGTGGGCGATCCTCGCAGCGCACAGACCCTTCTGGCTGCGGGGATTCAACATTTAGAGACGCTGGTGCTGACCTTTGGGGATGACACCTTAAATTTAGCCATTTTGATGCAGGCGCGGGTGCTGAACCCTCAAGTTCGGGTTATTACCCGTTTGTTTAACAGCAGCCTGGGTGAGCGGCTCGATTTCAGCCTGCTGGATCACACGACCCTGAGCGTCTCGGCCTTAGCGGCCCCCGTTTTTGCCTTTGCAGCCCTGGGCGATCGGGCCATTGGTCAGTTGCAACTGTTCCACCAAACCTGGCCCATCCACGAAGAGAAAATCAGCCCAGAGCACCCCTGGTGCGGCAAGAAGCTGGCGGAACTCTGGGACGATCGCACGCGGATGCTGATTTACTACATTACCCCCCAGGATCCGGTGGATTTAATCACCGCCATTCGCCAAAAGCGGGTCCTGCAACCGGGCGATCGCCTCATTATCGCCACCTTTCCCCGTCGCCAGCGCTACAAGTGGCCCTGGTATCTCCACTTCAACAAAACCCTGCATAAATTACAGCGGCTGCAACGCTACGGACGATCGGCGGTGGGGGTGACCATTGCCCTGCTGCTGTGTGTGGCGATCGCCACCGTCACCTACCTCTATTTCAGCCACCAAGTCACCGTAGCCGATGCCCTCTACTTTTCCGTCGGCATGATTACCGGGGCGGGAGGCAACGAATTTGTGGTGGAACAGGCTCCCGTGTTGGTCAAGCTGTTTACGGCCTTGATGATGCTAGTGGGGGCCGCTGTGGTCGGTATTTTCTATGCCTTGATCAATGACTTTGTGTTAGGCACCCATTTCCAGCGCCTCTGGGATGTCACCCAAGTGCCCCCCCGCCACCACTTCATCATCTGCGGCTTGGGAGGGGTAGGCATCAAAACCGCCCAACTGCTCCAGCGCCAGGGCTATGAGGTGGTCGTGATTGAGCAGGATCCCCACAACCGCTTTTTGCGCACCGCCAGGGACTGCAAAATCCCCATTATTCACGGCGATGGCGGTCTGCCCGCCACCCTAGAGGCCGCGAACCTGAAAACCGCCGCCGCCCTGCTGGTGGTGACCAGCAATGATACAACCAACTTGGAAGTGGCCCTAACGGCGAAGGGGGTTAATCCTGAGGTGCCGATCGTGGTGCGCTACCAGGACGGGGAAGTGGCCACCATGGCCCAGCAGGTGTTTGACTTTGAGGCGGTGCTCAGTCCAACGGATCTGGCGGCTCCCTCCTTTGCCGCCGTGGCCCTGGGGGGGCGGATTCTGGGGAATGGGATGACGGGCAATATGCTCTGGGTTGCGATCGCGACCATTATTACCCCCAACCACGCCTTCTGTGGTGTCTCCGTTGAGGTAATGGCCACGGAATTGGACTGTGTACCCCTCTATCTGGAAACCGCCACAGCAACGGTTCACGGCTGGTCTCTCCTGAGCACCCAGCTTCAGACTGGAGATGTACTGTACCTCACCTTGCCCGTCCAGCAGGTCCATCGTCTCTGGCGATCGCGCAATATTCCCGTTGATCCCGTCGATCGGGCGGATCTGCCCTGTCCTTCCCCCATGGTCCTTTAAGCCCTTGTTCCCTCGCCCCCCGTTGTCTCGCTAGATTCCCCAGCAGCAACACCAGCCCTGCAAAACTTTGGCGAAACCTTGGCGAAACTTTGGCGAAACTTTGGCAAAACTTTAGCAAAGTTTTGGCAAAATTTTGGTTCAATGAATTGGGGACTCATTCCCCTGTAGGTAAGCATTCAGGGGGTCACGGAGGAATGCGGGTTTCAGGCTCTGAAAATCC
>JBMTWK010000308.1:0-4797 GCA_049452395.1 Prochlorothrix sp.
GTGCGGCAGAAGCGCCTGTCCAATAGCCGGATGATGAGCGAGACCAGTGGCGAGATGAGTGATGACCTCGGCGGCGAGACCCGTGATCTGGGCAGTGAGACCCGTGGCGATTTGGGTGGCGATCTGGCCAGCCCTGCCAGTGACGAGACCCGTAGCGACGAGGCTGGTAGCGACAAGACCCGTAGCGACGAGGCTGGTAGTGAGATCAGTCGTGAGATCAGTCGTGAGAGCAGCAGCGACCTCCCCAGCAAGGCTGAAACGCCCCGTCCGGTCAAAGTGGGCCAGAAAGCCCTCAGTGACGATCGTGAACCCGCAGATTTAAGTGCTTTCGGTGCGGAGAGTGCTGGTTTGGCCAGTGTGAGCCAGGGCAACGAGACTTTAGCCAGCGACACGTTCCCCAGCAATTCCCCAGTGCAATCCCCCGTCCAAGCTAGCTCTGGGGCCAGTTCTGCCTCGGATGCTGCCCCCAATGCTGGACCCGATGCTGGACCTATTACCCCCGCCCCAACCCCGGTTCCCCTTGTGGCAGAACTGGCGGCCTTCAATGCGACCCAATCCCCCAAGGCTGCCGCTACCAGCACTAATACAACGACTGGCTCCTTAGGCCTGACTTTGGATAGTGTGGGCTTGGGTCCAGAGGTTCCTCCCTTGGTGGCTAGCCTGCCTGCTACGGATGCTGGGCCTTGGGAGGGTGCTGACGATGGGGATGAGGGTCTGACGGGCCGATCGGGGCGACGGAAACGGCGGCGATCGTCGGTGGATGAAACTCCCGGTGGCGATCGGTTTGATCGACCCGATCGATCGGCCTCCCCGCGCCTGATCAGCTCCCCGATTGATCCCAGTCCCCAAGACAGCTTTAGCTCGGATCCCGGCCCTGCTTTTACCCCCTCCATTCCCCCCATTACCCGTGCGATTCCCACTACGCCCAGCAGTCCCACTAGCCTCGGTAGTCCTAGCTTAGACACTCGCGATCGCGCCAGTATGGGATCCACAGGCTTCACCCCCTCAGGGCTACCCCTGCCCCAGCCCCGATCGATCTCTCGTCCCAGCCCCGCCGCAGAGGCCCAAATTAGCCTTTGGGCCGATTACCCCAACGCTGAGGAGTCTGACGAAGCGGAGCCGATCGAGGCGGATAACCAGGCCGAAGCGCCGCTCCCAAATGCCCCCAGCCCAGGGGTCGCACCGGGCAGCAGTTTCCGGTCTACTCGCTCAAGCACGTTGGTTGATCTAGAGCTAGAAGACAACGATGACGACGAGGACGAGGACGAGGAGGAAGTCCTAGAAGATCCCGCCATGGCGGAGTACCTTGCTGCGTTGGGGGGAGATGACTTCAGCAGCGGTGATGAGGACGATGAGGATGAAGACGAAGACGACGACTTTGGCGATGAGGACGAAGAGGAAGACGAACGCACGCCCTTCCCAACCCTCAGCGATCGGCGCGACAACACCCTCCTCCAAGTCCTGCCCCTGACCTCGGCGAACTTGCCCGACACCGGTTATCTCGTGGTCGATCGCACCGCTGAACTGGTCACCTGTCCCCTCTCCACCTTTGAGGAATTGGGCCAAATTCCTGCCAGCGAAGCCAACAACCGCACCCTTCCCCTCTTTGATAACCATCGCGTTGCCCGCCGCTTCTCTAAGCAAAACCAACGGGTTGTCAAGCTCCCCAACCCCGACATGATCCACAAAACTTTGGGCTGTCTGGGTGCGAAGGGCATTACGCGCCTGTTGGTGGATGGTCAGGTCTACTCCCTCGATAACTGATTCCACAACACCAAAAATAAGCTGGTGCCCACCAATCCCCCCAAGCCGACCAAGGTCACCACTAGGCCCAGGGGGATCGGGACCGATCGCAGGCCCAAAAAATACAGCGAAACCGGAGTTGGGTTCTGGCTGGCAATCAGGGCAATCACCACCAGCCAAAATCCACACAGCAGACTGGCAATCAGGGGAACGATCGAGTTCATAAAAATACCGAGAGTCAGGATAACGACCACAGCCACCAATACAGCGGGGTAGACTGAGAGCCAAAAACTAAGGCAACCACGGGGGGTTTGCCCCTACCGAATCGGTTAACCTGCCAACGTGAGATGGTCCCAATCTACCAGGTCAGGGGTACCTGAACCGCTAGTCTGCGGCGGGTAGGGTCAGGGCCAGTTGGTAAATTTCCTGGCGGGTGAGGGGGGTTACCTTAGCCAACTGGCGACTGGCTTGGGAGCGGGACAGACCTTGGGCCAGTAGCGCCGCTAGCTCTGCCTTGAGGGACTCCGGTGTCACGGAGACGGTTGCCCCCACAGCCCCCCCTAAAATTAGGGTATATTCCCCCTGGGGTTGGCGAGTTTCGTATAATTGCACGGCTTGCGCGATCGAACCGCGCCAAAACTCCTCATAGCGCTTGGTTAGCTCACGGGCCAGCACCAAGGGCCGATCGCCCCCCAACACCGCCGCCAAATCCACCAACGTCGCCCGCAGGCGATGGGGAGACTCATACAGCACTACCGTGCGCCCCTCTCCCTGAAAGCGCTCCAATGCCTGCCGCCGTGCTGCGCCTTGGCTGGGCAAAAATCCCTCAAAAATAAAGGCTTCCAACGGCAAACCCGCCCCCATCAACCCCGTCACCACCGCACTCGCCCCTGGAATGGGCACCACCCCAAACCCCTCCGCAACACAGGCTTGGACCAACTCCACCCCCGGATCGGAAATCCCCGGCGACCCCGCATCGCTGACTAGGGCGATCGACTGCCCCTCCCGCAACCGCTGGAGCAGGGGCTGGAGCTGCTGAGTCCGATTATGGTGGTGATAGCTGATTTGGGGGGTTTTAATCTGGAAATATTGCAGTAATTTGCCAGTACAGCGGGTATCTTCCGCCGCAATCAGATTTACTTGGCGCAGCACTGCCACCGCCCGAAAGGTCATATCGCTCAGGTTGCCGATCGGCGTTGCCACCACATAGAGCGTTGCCGCTTCGATCGCTATCTCTGGAACCACCGCCCTAAACTCAAGCGTCCCCATAAACCTGCCCTAAACAATAAAAATGCTCCTCTGAAACCAGAGAAGCACAGGATTCTTTTCAATTTTCCTTGATTTTAATAGAAAGTGGAGCTGAGCGGAATCGAACCGCTGTCCGCCCTAGCTATTAACCTCGTGCTCATTCACAGGTTTAGCCCTTCTGATCCTCAGGCGGGAACCGGCACTTATCCCTGACGGTAGGATTCTCTGGTGAGTTCTTAGCTAGTCCGGCGACCAGAGGCACTAAACTAGAGCATCCGTTGGGGGTTGGTCCACTGCCCTTAACGGAGTCAAACAGCGGACGCTCGAAGTTTTTTAATCCCTAAGCAGCAACAGGTGCAGCTTTACGAGCAAAGGGCTTGATTTCGTTCGCATTTACATTGCGTTTGAGCCTTGATTTACGAGAGTGGACTCCCTCTCGACCTGCATCACAGCGCAGCTTTCACTAACACGTCGAAACCATTACAGCCCCGTGAGTGAACCGCTTTGCGTCCCCTTGGCGATCGCCCGATTCAACTCAAAACAAGTCAAACCCCAGACAATCCCATATCAAGACGCTGCCGCTCGGATTTCAATCATAGCAAACTCCCTCAAAAGCAGCAATCATCTATCCCAGACTCAACCCAGACCGAGGCTCCCAGGGCTTGCCCCAGGGGTCCAGCGCCTGCCTTTTTGCCAAGACAGGGCCAAGATAGGGCCAAGACAGTCTAGCGGATGTCCTGATCAATTCTGACCCTTGACGAAAGGAACAAACACAACCTTGATGAACCCCTTGGGGTCTAATGTACCCCTTGGGCGAAATTTTAAGGTTAGTGTGCTAAAGATCGGGAAAAAAACCAGTTTGGGTTACCTTTGCTCGATTCTTGTGATAGCTTGAGGATGTTTTTGAGACTCGTCCACAGGGTGGTTAGAGCCAAAGCTGGGTAGGTACGATCGATGACAACCACAAATGACCAGTTTACCGTCCGCTTTTGGGGGGTTCGAGGAAGCATTGCCTGTCCTGGACCTGAAACCGTCCGTTATGGCGGCAATACGCCCTGTGTTGAAATTCAGGCAGGCCCAAATCGCCTGATTTTTGACGGTGGCACGGGCTTGCGCGTTCTAGGCCAGAACTTGTTAAAAGAGTTGCCGATTACGGCCCATCTCTTTTTTACCCATTCCCATTGGGACCATATCCAAGGGTTTCCCTTTTTTACTCCGGCTTTTATCCCTGGTAATCAATTCAATATCTATGGGATGATTGCGCCCGACGGCTCCACGATCGAGCAACGCCTGAGCGGCCAGATGCTACACCCCAATTTCCCGGTCCCCCTGCAAATTATGGGGGCTTCCCTGAATTTCCATGATTTGGAGCTGGGCAAAAGCATCCAGTTGAGCGATGGTCTTGTGATTGAAAATGCACTGCTGAACCATCCCGGTGAGTCGGTGGGCTATCGCATTAACTGGCAAGGCCATGGGGTTGCTTACATTACGGATACGGAGCATTTTCCTGATCGGCTGGACGAAAACGTCCTGAAGCTGATCCAGGATGCCGATGTCATGATTTATGATGCCACCTACACCGATGAAGAGTATTCTTCAGAGAAGTCGAGTAAGGTCGGCTGGGGCCATTCTACTTGGCAAGAGGGCGTAAGGCTGGCTGAGGCGGCTAATGTCAAGACTTTTGTGATTTTTCACCATGATCCGCTCCACAATGACGATTTCTTAGATGCAGTGGGGCGGGAAGCTGCCGATCGGTTCCCCAGGGCAGTGATGGCCAAAGAGGGTATGGTGTTGTCGCTGCTCGAT
>JBMTWK010000309.1:0-4793 GCA_049452395.1 Prochlorothrix sp.
CTCACCATGACCATGATCACGATGAGGATATTACTGCCATCCCGATCGTTCTTGATTTTGCCTTCGATCCCCAGCAGTTAACCCAAACCCTACAGAAATTAGTCCAAAATCAGGAAATCTATCGTATTAAGGGTTTTGTGGCAGTGCCGAACAAACCGATGCGGCTCGTGGTTCATGGGGTGGGCCAACGGTTAGATCAGTTCTACGATCGGTCTTGGGCAGCTACGGAACCCCGCCAAACCCGCCTGGTGGTGATTGGTCATGATTTGGATGAGGCATTGATCCGGGAGGCGATCGGGGCGATCGGGATTGCACCCTAGATAATATTTAGCCGTAGGGGCGGGTTTTCAGCCCAAAATTCGCGATTTTGCGGTTATTTTCCCAAACCCGCCCTCTTATGATTTTTCGGTTATTTTCCCAAACCCGCCCTCTGGAGAATCTGAAACGGGGAGCCAAGATTACGCCAAAAGAGGTCAGGTTTAGCTTATTTAGCAGTTGGTGGCTTAAATGGTCCCGAAAACCTGCCCCTACGTTGATTTTGAAACGGGGAGCCAAGATTACGCCAAAAGAGGGCAGGTTTAGATTATTTAGCAGTTGGTGGCCTAAATGGTTCCGAAAACCTGCCCCTAGGTTGATTTTGAGATACGGATTAAGCCCGACTCGTGAAGATTTTCTGAACTTCAGGGAGCAGGATTGTGGGGGGCCGGTATTTTGGTTACCAGGCTCTTAACGTTATCGCAGGTCATCATTGGTCTATGTTTCAAGCCCTCTCAATCAACCGATCGATCGGCCTCCTCACCCTAAGCTGCCTCCTCCTGACAAGCTGCCAAACTAACCCGAATCCTAGCTCTGATTCCGCTGAAAATCCCCCAGCCGAGAGCCAAGGGGAGGGAAGCCTAGAAATCCAGGCCAATGGCGAGGATTTTGTTCGTCAAGGCTTTACCACGGTGGATGGTTGGGCTTTGACCTTTGATCAAGTTCAGGCGACCTTTGGCCAGGTGGCCGCTTACCAAACCGATCCCCCCTTTGAGGCAACGGGGTCTGAAGATCCCCAAATTCAGCAGCAGGTGATGCTGACAGAGCCGGTTACGGTGGATTTAGCTGCTGGAGAAGCCGATGCACCCCCAATCGCCCTGGTAACTTTACCTGCGCCTGCTGGCCATTACAATGCCCTCACTTGGTCCCTGGTCCGGCCTGCGGATACTCCAACAGCCTATCCCTTAGTCCTACAGGGTCAGGCTAGCCAGGGCGATCGCGTTCTCCCGTTTACGGTGCAACTGGAGCAGGAGATGGGGTTCCTTTGTGGGGACTATGTGGGCGACGATCGTAAGGGCTTTGTCCAACCGGGTCAGACCGGAACCGTAGAAATGACCTTGCATTTTGATCACCTGTTTGGCGATGGGAGCTTGCCGCCGGAGGATGACTTAAATCAGGGAGCCTTGGGTTTTGGGCCGATCGCGGCCTTGGTGGAGGGAACCCAGGGCACGGGCGAGACTCCTGGGGTGGTTACGGAGTCGATGTTGCGATCGGCCCTGTCTGCGGAGGAAGTCGCGAAGTTAGACAAAATTCTGCTGAATTTAGGCCATGTCGGGGAAGGGCACTGCCGATCGCTGTAGGCTAGGATGGCTGAGTTCTGTTATTCCCGCTCCCCTGCCCATGCAACGCCTTTGTCTGCCCCGCCTTGCGCCCCTTGCCGTTAGCGTGCTGCTGTCTTGGACAACCTTGGCCCCGATCGGCCCCGCCCGCGCCCAAGCCGACTCCCCCAACGACTCCCCCACCCTAGAACTCCCCCCGGAAGCCACCCCCTTTGATGCAGGCAGTGGCCTCAATGAGCGGGTCTCCGAGCAATATTTTAATGGAGATTTTGAGGGAGCCTTAGCAACCTTGGCAGAACTGACGGAAACCTACCGCAGCCAAGAAAATTGGGCCATGTTGGGGGAAGCTTGGAATGGAACCGGCTTAGTCCAGGAGCAGTTAGAAAACTGGGACGCAGCCCTAGAAGCCTACCAACAGGCGATCGACACCTACCAACGCCTTCAGGCTACCGACTCCAACGCTGGCAAGCTGGGGGAGGCCCGGACGTTGAACAATATGGGTGGGGTGTATACGGCCCTAGAGCAGCCGGAAGCGGCCTTGGGCTTTTTGGAGCGTGCCCTGGTTTTGTTTCGGGAGTTGGGGGCGGCGGATGAGGAAGCCATTACCCTCACCAATGTGGGGGGGCTGTATGGGTCCATGGGACGGCCTACCGATAGCATTGAGGTGTTTCAGCAAGCCCTTGGCCTCCACAGGGCGCAAAATAACCAAGCGGGGATGATTTTGGTCCTCGATCGCCTCAGTACCCTCTATGCCCAAGTGGGGGCAGTCCCCGAAGCGGTGCGTATTTTAGAGCAGGGTAGCACCGTTGCGATGGAGGCGAAGGATACGGCAACTTCTGCGGCATTTTTGAGCCGTTTAGGGGAGTTGTATAGTCTTTCGGGGGATCTGGAAGCGTCGATCGGAGCCTATGAGCGGGCGATCGCCCAGGTCAGCCAAACGGAAGCTGTGGGTTTGCACTACCAATTTTTGACCCAGCTTGCCTTGGTTAAGGCTGAATCCGGTGATTTAGACGGTGCTTTAGGCCAATATCAAGCGGCTTTAGCCCTTTTAGCGGAGCAAGAGGCTCCCTTGCAAGAGGGGGAACTCTGGATGCAAATGGCGCTCCTCCAGTCCCAGGCCGAGCGCTGGACGGAGGCCCAAACCAGTTACGATCGTGCCCTCACCTTAATTCAACCCTTGGAGGTTCCCCTAGCTGAGGGGCAGATTTTGCGCGGATTGGGGTCTGTGGCGCTGGAGCAGGGTGATTTAGACCAATCCCGCACCTATTTGGAGCAAGCCCTGGACCGGCAGCGATCGATGGCCCCAACGGATGACAGTAATCGCCTTGCCCAACAACAGGAGATTGGTTTGAGTTTGAGCCTGTTGGCGGCAGTGGACCAGGAAGAAGGCAACTACGATCGCGCTAAAACCACCTACCAAGAAGCCCTCCAAGCCCAGCGCCAGGGCCAGGATTTAGGCGGACAGGGGGAAACCCTGCGAAATTTGGCTGTGGTCTCGCTGTTGCAGGGCCAACCGGCCCAGGCGGCTCCTGTGCTGCTGGATGCTTTGGATATTTGGGAATATCTGTCCTTCCGGACGGGCACTCTTCTGGAACCGAATCTTGAACTGTATCAACTGCTTCAGGCAACCTTGGTTGCGGCGAACCAAACCGATGCGGCGCTGTTAGGGGCAGAACAGGGGCGATCGTTGCCCTATCGCCTCCAACAGGGCTGGCAGCAGGGCATTCAAAGTAATCCCCCGGCCCCCATTAGTTTGAACGACATTAAGCAAGTGGCCCAGAGTGTGGATGCGTTGCTGCTGTTTTATGACATTGGGCCGAGTTTACCGCCGGATTTCGCGGCAGAGGCCGATCAGTTAATGCCCTATCTGCGGGTGTGGCTGGTGTCTCCGGGGGGGGAGATTGCCTTTGGGGAGCAGCCTTTGCTGGGGAGTGCGATCGCCGATCGGGAGACCTTTCTCAGCCTGCTTGAAGCCAGCCAAACCGAGGGAGCGGCCCAAACCGCTGCTTTAGACCAGTTAGCGCCTTTTCTCCTCAACTTAGTCCAAACCCCCCTCACGGAGACCACGACTCCCCGCCTAGTCGTCCTCCCCCCCCCACTCCTCCAGGCTATCCCCTACGATCTCCTGCCCTTTGGCGACACAACCCTCGGCGATCGCTTTGAAATGGGTTTAGCGCCCGCTATTCAAGTGCTAATACAGTAAAAATAGGAAAATCAAGTGATTTCATCGCAATTCTACGATAAGTAGCTCAGAAAAATTAAACGTAACTTATAGGGTGCGTTAGGCAGAGCTGTAACGCACCGCAGAGTCAGGCTTTGATGCGTTACGCTGTCGCTTTTCCTGGATGCCGTTAGGCGATACGCCTCCTACGGCAACTCGCCCGTTCAGCGATCTGGTTCCCCAGTCCTCTTGCTCCCCTCGCCCGTTCAGCGATCTGGTTCCCCAGTCCTCTTGCTCCCCTCGCCCTTGGGGAGAGGGGTTGGGGGTGAGGGGTCTTCCGATAGCTCAATGGACCGCGATCAACGCTCTAGCTAATGATGTCTTGTCCTAAGTCAATTTTTCTTTCTGATACAGCGTGATACAGCATTGGTTTAATAACTTGCCGGTTGTCGGTCCGATCGAGTTCCCGATCGGCGCAATGTCCACCCAAGGCTGGGTTCCGGGCCTTGGCGATCCCTCCGTGATGGGTCAGGTTACTGTTGTGGTCTATGGTCTCGCGGCCTTGCTGTGTGCCCTCTGCGGCATTTACGGCAGTCGAGGCTTTGCCCAGCCCCTGCGGGGGCAGTCCCGCAAGTTTTGGTGGGGGATGGTGATGCTGCTGGTGGCCCTGGGCATTAATAAGCAGCTTGATTTGCAGTCTTTGCTGACCTTCGTGGGGCGAGAGATGGCCGTTTCGGAGGGATGGTATGACCGTCGCCGATCGGTGCAGCGGTGGTTTATTGCGGCCCTTGTCTTGGGGAGCTTGGCGGGGATAACGGTCCTAGGCCAGCGCTATCAGCAGCTTATGAAAACCCAGTGGTGTGCGGCGATCGGCCTGCTCCTATTGCTCCTTTTTGTCCTCGGTCGCGCTGCCTCGTTTCACCATGTGGATCAGTTGATCAATGTCCAGGTGGCAGGGCTGCGGCTGAATTGGGTGCTGGAGTTGGGGGGGCTGGGCTGGATTGCCCTGGCCGCGATCGGCGAACTGATCCGCAGTT
>JBMTWK010000310.1:0-4744 GCA_049452395.1 Prochlorothrix sp.
CTACCGGTTCTTGCTCTACCTATGACCTCACCCCTCTCTGTTTCTGGAAGCTGCCACTGCGGTGCCGTTCAGTTTGAAGTCCAGTTGCTCCATAGCGAAGTCGTCAACTGCCACTGCAAAATCTGCCAAAAACTCTCTGGATCCGCCTTTATCGCCTATATGATCGGCGATCTCCAGCACTATCGCCTGACCACGGGCGCAGAAGCCTTGCGGCACTACCCTTCTTCGCCCCAGGTGCAACGTCCCTTTTGTGGCACCTGTAGCAGTTCCCTGCCGATCGTCGATGCGCGGGTTCAACAGGTTTTTATCCCCGCCAGCCTGATCGATCGGGGGCTAGAAGACCTCTCCCCCCACGTCAGTTTGCACATGTTCATGGCGGAAAATCCCCCTTGGCACCAAGTCGGGGATGGGGGCCAGCAGTTTCCTGGCTTCCCCAGGGCCTAAGCTAGCCCCAGCGCTGAGTCTCGCCTAGCTCTTAACCTGGGGTTTGCGGCGGGGCCAGCCGAACCACATCAGCACCCCGGTCACAATCAGCACAATCATGCTGATCCCGTTGAGAAAGGGATAGATCAGCTCCAGGTTAACCGGGCCGAACTGACCACGATGCACACTCAGCAGCCACTGGAACTCGCTACCTTGGCCACTCAGCATAGCCACTTGAAAGCCCATGCCAGTCAGCACCGTGACCAGCAACGGCAGCGCAATAACGGGAACAAAAAAACGGTGAACCTTACGCAGGACAACGCGGGAATTAGCCATAGGGAGAGCAGTTTTTCGGACTAGATAGAATAGGTCAGGAAAGGAGAAGGAGACAAGGGGAGGGGCCAGATCAGGGTACCATGGGCATCAGCCTAGGGCCGATCGGTTCAGGCTGGCTGAGGGGACGCTGAAGACCCCATCCGCCCCCCGATCGCCGCTGGCCCCGCAGCCCTTCGACTCTCCCTAGAACGATATCTAGAACTATATATAGCGTTTATTCCACCCGTCGCGATCGACTTCATCGCGATCGTCGTCACCCAGGGATCGCGGTTGGGGAATAGCCAAGCTGCATCGCTCGATGCACCCCTTTGCTGAGTTAAACGTTTGAGCACAACCATATGAAAGCCATGATTTTGGCCGCAGGGAAAGGGACTCGTGTACGTCCCATTACCTACACCATCCCCAAACCGATGATCCCCATCCTGGAGAAGCCAGTGATGGAGTTTCTCTTGGAGTTGCTGCGCCAGCACGGTTTTACGGAAGTGATGGTGAACGTGAGTCATCTCGCCGAAGAAATCGAGCGCTACTTTCGGGATGGCCAGCGCTTTGGGGTCCAAATCGCCTACTCCTTTGAGGGACGGATTGTAGACGGTAATTTGATTGGGGAAGCCCTCGGATCGGCGGGTGGGATGCGTCGGATCCAAGATTTCTGCCCCTTCTTTGATGAAACCTTTGTGGTGCTGTGCGGCGATGCCTTGATTGACCTCGACCTCACCGCAGCCATTCAATGGCACCGGGAAAAGGGGGCGATCGCCACGATCGTCACCAAAACCGTCCCCCAGGATGAGGTCTCTAGCTATGGCGTGGTCGTCACCGACTCCGAAGGCCGCATCCAAACCTTCCAAGAAAAGCCCAGCATTGAAGAAGCCCGCAGCAACACCATCAACACCGGGATTTACATCTTCGAGCCAGAAATTCTCGACCTGATTCCCTCCGGTAAGGTCTACGACATTGGGGGCGATCTGTTTCCCAAACTGGTGGAGATGGGTGCCCCCTTCTATGCCATCCCCATGGACTTTGAATGGGTGGATATTGGCAAAGTGCCGGACTACTGGCAGGCCGTGCGCGATGTGCTGTCGGGCCACGTCCGCAATGTCTCGATTCCAGGCAAGGAAGTCTGTCCCGGCATCTATACGGGGCTAAATGTGGCGGTGAACTGGGATAAGGTCAATATCCAGGGGCCGGTTTACATTGGCGGTATGACCTGCATTGAAGACGGGGCCACCATTATCGGACCCAGCATGATTGGCCCCAACTGCCACATTTGTAGCGGTGCCTTGGTGGAAAATAGCGTTATTTTTGAATATTCCCGCCTGGGGCCGGATGTGCGCTTGGTGGATAAGTTAGTCTTTGGTCGCTACTGTGTGGATAAAACCGGCACCGCGATCGATATGCAAGCCGCTGCCCTAGACTGGCTGATCACCGATGTGCGTCAGGTTCTGCCGACCAACTCCCCCAGTGAGCAACAGGAAATTGCGGCCATCACTAACCCTACCCTAGACTCACCCTAGTTCGGAATCTATGACGTTTGCTTCCGGGTTGTCCAAGCTGGCTGGCTCTCGGCCCAACCCTGACCCCCAGGCTCAAATTCACCCGTCCTTGCCTCAGATTGCGGCGATCGCCCACGGACCCCAACAGGATTTGGTCTTGGTGGGCGGGGGCCACAGCCATGCCCTGGTTTTAAAAATGTGGGGCATGAACCCCCTGCCCGGTGTGCGGTTAACCCTGATTACCGACCAAACCCACACCCCCTATTCCGGGATGCTTCCGGGCCATGTGGCCGGATTTTATGATTTTGATAGCTGCCACATTGATTTGCGGCAGTTAGCCCAGTTTGCGGGCGCTCAGTTTTACCACGATCGGGTCATTGGCCTCGACCTTGCCCAGCAGCGCATCCTCTGCGACAGTCACCCCCCCGTTGCCTTTGACTGGCTCTCCCTCGACATTGGCAGCACCCCCAACCTCGGCTCTGTTCCCGGTGCGGCAGAGTGGGCCATCCCAGCCAAGCCCGTGCCCCAATTTCTCCAAAGCTGGCAGCAGATTCTGCGGGAGTTTGAGGCGGATCCCCGCCGATCGCGCCAGTGGGCGGTTGTTGGCGGCGGTGCGGGGGGGGTGGAGTTAATTTTGGCCCTGCGATCGCGCACCCGCCGCCTCTATGACAGTTTCCAACACCAACAAAAAATTGATGCCGCCGACATTGATGCCGCCGACGCTGACCCGTTGACCCGCCCCGATCCGTCCCAGTCGGGATCCTTCCCCATCCAGTTTCACCTCATCCACCGGGGCAAAACCCTGATGACGGGCCACAACCCCCGCATTCAGCGCCTCTTCCACAACCAACTCCACGCCTTCGGCATCCAGGTCCACAGCGGCCAAACCGTCACCCAAGTTAGCCACTATCCCCAACCTCCCGGAGGGGCGCAGTTTTCGCACCCTCCCCTCCAAATTCAGCACCAGTCTGGCTTACAGATCGACTGCGATCGTCTGTTTTGGGTCACAGAAGCCAGTGCCCCCCCCTGGATCCGAGAGTCCGGCTTGGCCACGGACGATCGCGGCTTTGTCTTGGTCAGCAAAACCCTCCAGTCCCTCTCCCATCCCCAGGTTTTGGCCACGGGCGACATTGCCACCATGCAGGACGCGCCGCGACCGAAGGCCGGGGTCTTTGCGGTGCGCCAAGGAAAACCCTTATTCCAGAATCTCCGCGCCCTCTGCCGGGGGGATCTGCCCCAGCCCTACCGGCCCCAGCGCCAAATTTTGGCCCTCATCGGCGATGGTCAAGGCCGTGCGGCGGCTTCCAGGGGGCCGTGGAGTTGGCCCTTTAGCCCCTGGCTCTGGGCTTGGAAGGATCGCATCGATCGCCGTTTTATGGCGAAATTTACCGATCTGCCCCCCATGGCGGCCATGGCGACTGTGGCTCAGTCCCGCCCCGATCGGCCCCGCTTTCTGCCCACCGCCCCCGCTGCGACCTCCACCCCGTCCTGTGCCGGTTGTGGGGCCAAGGTGGGGGCAAGCAGCCTCGATCGGGTGCTGCAACGGCTCCAGCAAGACTATCCCGCTCCGCCGACCCCAGGGGTCTTGGTGGGGTTGGACCATCCCGATGATGGCGCAGTGATCCAAATTCCCAGCAATGGGGTCTTGGTGCAAACCGTGGACTTTTTTCGGGCGCTACTTTCCGATCCCTTTGTTTTTGGCCAAATTACGGCCAATCACTGCCTCAATGACCTCTTTGCCATGGGCGCAACCCCCCACAGTGCCCTGGCGATCGTCACCCTCCCCCAAAGCGCCCCCGCCCTCCAGGAAGAAACCCTCTATCAACTGATGGCGGGAGTTTTGCAGGTGCTGCGCCCGCTGGAGGTGGCCTTGGTGGGGGGCCATACCACCACGGGGCAGGAGTTGGCCTTTGGCTTGACCTGCAATGGTTGGGTGCAGGCCGCCGATCTTTGGGGTAAGGGGCAAATGCAGGCGGGGCAGGCGCTGGTGTTAACGAAGCCCGTGGGAACGGGGATGTTGTTTGCGGGGGCGATGCAGGGCCGGGTCCGGGGGCGCTGGCTGGATGAGGCGATCGCCACGATGCTGCAATCCAACTACACCGCCATGGAAATTCTGCGGCACCACGGCACCACGGCCTGTACCGATGTGACGGGGTTTGGGCTGCTGGGCCACTTGGTTGAGATGATGCGGACGGCCCAGGTCGGCATTCGCTTGGAGGTGAGTCAGATTCCTCGGCTGCGGGGCGTTGAGGACGCACTTAAGCAGGGCACGGTTAGCTCACTCCACAGCCAAAATATCCAGGCGCTGCAATGGCTCGATCCCCTCTCCCGATCGCTCACTCCGGAGCTAGAAGGACTCCTCTGCGATCCCCAAACGGCGGGGGGCTTATTGGCAGCGCTGCCCTTTCACCAAGCCCAAGCCTGCGTGACAGCCCTCCAACAGGCCGGATATCGCCACAGCAGTTTCATCGGGCTAACCCGTGTCGCTGAAAATG
>JBMTWK010000311.1:0-4733 GCA_049452395.1 Prochlorothrix sp.
ACCATCATAGGCACTAAGCGATCGCCTGATCCTGCCCATGCTGCTCCAGAAGACGCTGGGCACGAGGTTTATAGAGCAAATAAAACAACATCTCGATATAACGCATTAAATCCTCCCGATTTTCCTTAGAAGTGTAGTTCCAGAACCCATAGATCTTAGCGAGGGAAACCAAACGGGCGGAGTGGATCTTCCAGGTGTAGGTGCTGTAGACCCGATCGATCGCCTGCTGGGAAATTTCCTGCCAATAATCGGGGAATTGGTCACACTTTTCGACAAAATCGAGAATAGTCTTCGCTGTTTCCTCTAAATGCGTCGGATTAATATAGAAACCATTAACCCGATCCTGAATAATTTCCAAAGGCCCCCCAAAGCGGGTCGCAAAGGTCGGCAGTCCTGAAATCATCGCCTCCAGAATCGTTAACCCAAAGGCTTCAAACAACGCCGGTTGCACAAAAACGCCCTGGCGATCGGCAATAATACGATAGACCTCACCGGAGTCCTCCTTCGGCAGCCGAACCCCCAGCCAGCGAATCTTGCCCTGAAGCTGATACTGGTCAATGAGCCGGTAAAGCTTTTCAATTTCAGCAATTTCCTCATGATCATTAGATCCTGCGGTACTAATCTTCCCAGCAATCAAAATCAGGTTGCAATGCTCCTGAAGTTGGGGACTGCGACCAAAACATTCCGTCAGTCCCGTGAGGTTCTTAATGCGATCGAGGCGAGCCATGGAGAATAGCGGGCGCTTGTTGGGGTCATCCAGGTGACCAAAGATTTGTTCAGGCTGATGCTCCGTAAAGAGGAGGGTTTCTAGGCGATCGCGCAGGGATTGGTCTCGATTTTTCGCGTAAGTAAAGGGAAAATAGGTGCTTTCGTTCACTCCAGGGGGAACCACATTGAATTTCGGGCTGGAAAGCTCAATGCCATTGACCACATGGTAGAGGTTCGGCATCGTAAACCGCCGATAGGACTCATACTGGCCAATGCTATCGGGGCGACCCACAATTTCCTGATACGTACTACTGACAATAAAGTGGGCAGAGTTCATCGCAATGAGATCTGCCGTGAATTGCAGCGAAAAATGATATCTCTCCTCTAAATCCTGCCAATAGAGGTTACTAAATAGATATTTTGACTTCTCCAGGGCGTGGGCAATATTACACTGAGTGACCCCCATGCGCCGGGACAACAGCGAGGCCACAAGATTCCCATCACTGTAGTTCCCAATAATCAGATCCGGCAAGCCTTGAAACTCCGCCCGCAGTTCTCGCTCGGAATCGACCGTGAAGGTTTCAAGATAGGGCCAAATTTCAAAGCGAGAAATCCAACTTTTAGTGGCTGTCGCATTAAAATCCCGGAAAGGAACCCGTAAAATCCAGGCGTTCTGGGTCCCATAGACTTTTTCGAGGGGTTGGTTGCAGAGAGTCCCATCGGCGTTGGGAATCAGGCGCGTCAGAATGATGACTTTGGGTTCTACCCAGCCCCCCAGCCCCGCTAAACGGGCTTCTTCTTGCATTTCCTGCTCTAAGCTGCGGGCTTGGTCCAAAACATAGACAACCTGCCCCCCAGTATCGGGACGACCCAAAACGCCTTCCTGGGCAAACCAGCCATGGACCGACACCAGCACAACCTTAAAAATCATCGGAACCCGCGAGATAAACTCTTGGAGGAGGTTATCATCGGGGGAATCAATCAGTTCATCCAGGGTTTCCAGGGTTTCCTGGATTCGGCCCGCCGTATTGCCCCAACCAGGCTCAAATCCTAGGTCTTGGAGGGCATAGCGGAAGTTAGCATAGGGTTCCCCTGGAGGTAAGGCACTGACGAGACCGAGGGCTTGCTTAACTTGATCGGAAAGCTGTTGCTCGTTTTGAATGCGCCCATTAATTAAAAGCTGGGTGCGATCGTAGCGGTGTAATTTCAAGAACTCGTATAAGCGGCCTAGCCACTGCGCAGGATCCTGAAAGAGCTTGCTAGACATGTAACGATTGAGAAATTGGACCCCCTTGCCAATATTCTTGGGATCACGAATCTTGGGGGTATAGTCATAAAAGGGCTTAAAGTCTAGCTCTAGGACATCGCCGTCATAGGGATGGTAAGCACCCACCAGACGATCGCGGAGGTCCAGGAGGTTTTGAACAGACATCGGCTCGATCGTCAGATCGGGGAAAACATGGAAAATATGCTCTTCTGCAATCCTAGGGCGAATAATAACGCAAAAACTACCATCAATGATGATAATTTCTTGGGTTCTTTCAATTAACTCACTGAGACAGGACGTTGTCTTAAACGCTTCGGGCTTCTCAAACTGCTGACAATAGTCAGCGAAGGCCGTCACAATATCGTTACGGAGTAAGTAAGGTTTATTTTGCTGCTTAAGTTCGCTTAAAAATTGCCGAAGATCGGTTTGTTCGCCACGGTCAACAACGGACTGAATCAGATTTTTCATCAAAAAAATACACTGCGTGTGTTCTAGGGAGAAACATCCATCGACACGGGTGCCTCTCCCTGTAGAACTCGCGGGCAACCGGTCCAAGCTAGCGTTCTGAGGATACTGACTGGCCCGTCACGCCTCGCCAACGTGGATAGCAACTAGGAAATCCAGAGATTCTAGGCAGTAACGGGCCAATCCTGCCAAACTTAGCGCCGAACCAGCACCCGATCGCCCAGGGCAGTCGCTGCGGGGGCGGAAGCGGGGGAAAGCTGGGGTAGCCGTAACAGTGCGGATTGGGTCAGGGACGTGGCCAAGAGATGGCGGTAGAGATGGCTAAGCTGACCCGCAACACCACCCCAACTGAAGTTTTCATGGACACGTTGGGTAGCATTTTGGCTCAGTTGAGCCGCCCAGGTTTCATTTTGGAGAATACGGGCGATCGCCTGGGCAAAACCTGACTCATCCTTAGGCTTAACCAGTAGTCCTGTCTTTTCTGGGACCACTGTAAACTTCAGTCCACCCACATCGGACGCAACAACCGGCGTACCACAGGCCATGGCCTCGATCGCCACTAAACCAAAGGGTTCATAGTGACTGGGAACGACACAGACATCCGCCGCTGCGTAGTAGAGGGGCAGTTGCTCGTGACCCACTTGACCGGCAAAGGTGGTGCAGTCCGCCAAGCCCAGATGCTGGGTAATTTGCTCAATGCGCAGGCGCTCGGTCCCGTCGCTCCGCAGGGGATCGCTGCCCCCAACAATGACCAGTCGCAGCTTCTCGATAGTGTTGCGTTGCTTCAGTTGCGCACAGGCTTTAACTAGGGTTGCAATGCCCTTGCGCGGGTCAAAGCGACCCACATACAGCACAATTTTTTCCTGGGGATTAAAGTTCAGCTTGGCTTTGGCCACTGCGGATGGGATCACCTTGAAGTTACTCACATCCGTCCCGCAGGGAATAACCTCGATATTACCCTCCTGGGACACCAAGCTCTCCATATGCTCCTGTTCCTGCGGGCTGGTGGCTACAATACAGCTAGCCGTCTCTAAAATCTGCTTTTCCACACCCAAACGGAGCTGGGCCACCGGGGGAACTTGATCCACCGCTTGGTACTTCACGGCCCCAAGGGAGTGGTAGGTGTGAACCCATTGGATATTGTACTGTTGCTGAAGCAATAGCCCAACCCGACCAGAGAGCCAGTAATTTGTATGAACCACGGGGTAGCCCTGCTTACTGGCAATTTTTGCGAAGTTTTCAACAAACTCAGGCAGATGTTCATAGAGCCGATCGCGGGGTACAAACTCCTCTGGCCCTGCCTTCAGGCGAATAGTTCGACAGTGGGGGGAATGCTGCACGATTTCCGGCGCATCCGGGCTGCTTTTGCGGGTAAACATATCCACTTGCCAGCCAAGAGCGGCTAAGGCTTCTCCAACCTTACGCACATAGACGTTTTGACCGCCAGCTTCTTCTTTACCAAATTCGATCGCCGGGTCGCCATGGACTGAAATCAATGCAATAGCCTGACGACCGGGGGCTTGGGATGATTTGAAGGAAGTGGGGTGGGGCATAGTATTGCTCATAGGAAATGGGGCAGGATTCGTCTTGCTATCCAGCATTAAAGTCACCTGAAAGAGTCTCGTCGTTGGTTTTGCGATAGTGGCTACTTCCCTCTGAACTCGCTAGATGGGGTTTCTGGAGCAAATATCGTGGTTTATGGACTGAACAGGTAGTTTAATCAGACTTTTGAGGCCGATCGTTCCAGCTACCGTTCCAGTCAAGGTCTTAAGCCGACACCGTTGCGTCGGTATGGGTAAGGGTGGCACCCTTTAGGCGGCACTTGCAGCCAATACTTTAGGCGGACCTTTTCAGCCGATACTCTCAGCCGATGTCTTTAGCCGACACCTTCAGCCGACACTCCAGTTAAACGTCTGAGCCGATGCTCCCTAGGGAACACGGGAGGGAACTTATATTACTTTGTCAGTACGACGTGCTGACTTGTTTAATAACAACTGAAGCAACGGTAACACATCGTTTTTACAGCGTCAAGACAGTCTTTGTACTTTGTTAGTACAAAGTCCTAGGATTGTAATATATTAATTTCGCTGGAATACCTGTAAGGCAAGGGCTTTGGCCACGATCGCCCCAAGGAAACAGACCATTTGTAAACATTTATTCCCAAGCTGATTTTCGCTGCCGATCTTCGATCGAGATCGCCCCTGGAACTGCTCACCAGACTTGGCCATCAGCATAGGGGCATCGCAATATAGCCGCCGGGATATAGCCATCAGGGTGGGCCATCGGGATTGGT
>JBMTWK010000312.1:0-4707 GCA_049452395.1 Prochlorothrix sp.
TGAGCGTCTCGGTGTGAGCGTCTCGCTCACCACGCGGGCAAGATGCCCGCACTAGAACGGGGGTGGGAATTTCCGCCATGTTGTACTAGGGCGCTAGATTTAGGCACCCAAACAGTTTGAGAAGGGATCCCCAAGAATCCGGAGAGCCAAAATAATCTTAACAAAAGTTAAGAATTCTGAATAGCCCTAAGCCCAAAAATTGTAGCCAAAGTAGCAGATTTTAATTTTTCCTTGCCTATCCCCGCGTCCCAACGTCATCGGCGTTCGATGCCCAGGGGGGGAGATTAATGCCATAGATGCCGATGCGATGCCATGGATGCCGATGCCATGGATGCGATGCCGATGCGATGGATGCGATGCCGAGGAGATTAATGCCATAGATGCCGATGCGATGCCATGGATGCGATGCCATAGATGCGATGCCGAGGAGATTAATGCCATAGATGCCGATGCGATGCCATGCGATGCCATGCGATGCCATGGATGCTACGGAGTTCTGGGGCTAAGCCGCAGCGTCGGTTGCTTCATCGTCGGGGAGCGATCGTAGCTCCAGGGGTAGATCAAATTCAGGATGACTGGGGCTAGCAGCCCCTGCCGCGTCTGGCAGCACCTGGGTGAGGCGCTCAAACAGGCTTTTGCGCTGGTCAAGGTTGGAGTTTTGCACCTGCGATCGCACCATTTCTGGCAGAAATTCCGGGATATTGGTGGCCAGGTGGTCCCGCACGGTCATGATCCGAAAGGCCATTTCCTGATCTTCGCCCATCAGCCGCTGCAAATAAAGCTCGCTATCCCCTTGGAATGACGCGGTGGCAAAGAATTCCCGCAGCCTTTGGGCCGCTGGGGGATTGGTTTCCATTAACTGCTCTAACACAACCCGAACGGATTGGTAGGTGAGGTAGTTGGCCAAGGTTTGGGCGCTGTCGCGGGCAATTTTCCGTAGATCCATAGTGTTGTCCTTTATCCCTAGGGACGGTGACGGTTTGGCCTGTCCAGCAATTACCTCAACCCCCGATCGCCCCGTTGTGGCAACCTGTTGGGGCAACTACGCCTGGGTCTGGACGAAGCCTATGCCTTGCAGTGTGGCCGATGTCTCTCGGAAAAATGGTAAAAATACTTACTCCTTTATAATTCTTTGCGTTTTATTAACAATCTGACAGCTTGCCGTCAGTCCAAGCGCTTCCCATAGACTGGGCTACTCCGACTGGGCTACTCCGGCAGATCCTGCGCGATCACCGAGACCTGCACGATCGACTCTTCCCGCTTGGGCTGCACCAGGCGATCGCCCCCGCCTTCCCGGCCATAAATGGGCACCGTCTCACTGGCCAAGCGGGCAATGCGATCGTGATCCGTCACCACCGTAATCCAAGACTGACTCGGCACCCGCTGCACCGACACCAGCCCATCACTTTTGAGGCTAAAGCTAAAGGCATTGGTGCCTAAATCGCCCCGGTTACCCTGGGGCAGCAGGCCGATCGGCATTCGCTTGAGATATCCCTTCGCCGACACAAACAGCAAATCGTCGCTCACCCCGCCGCAGGTGCAACCCACCAGGGTTTCCTGGTTCCGTAGGCGCAAAAAGGCATGGTGACCTTGGGCGGTGCGGCCTAGGGACGGCAGTTGACGATCGTCGCCGCTAAAGCGCAGCAGTCGCCCCTTGGAGGTCGCCAAGACCACCTGTTCCCCCGGTTGGTGAACGGCGACAAATTGCAGCCGATCGTCCTCCTTGAGTTTCATGAGCGACAGCCCCCGCTGGGTCAAATTTTGGAAATCCGCCAAGGGCAGGCGCTTAATCCGGCCTTGGGCCGTGAGGGCAATCAACCCCAAAGCCGTGGGATCCGAGGGCATCACAACGGTTGCAACCAAGGGGTTCGGATCCCCTTGCAGATCTTCGGGTAGGAAGAGCAGGAGGGGGTTGCCCTTGGGGGTGCGGCGGCTGGCAACGGCGAGGTTGTGGAGGGGTAGGGTAAAGCCCTTGGCGCTGGGGGTGATCAGGAGCAATTCTTGGCTGGAGTCGGCAACGCTGCGATCGCGCAGGCTATCTTCTGCCTCCTCCAGTTGGGGTAGCGGGTCGAGGGCGATGGAGCGTTGGAATTTGCGGCGGGGGTGGCGGCGACCGTAGCCCTTGTGGCTAATTTCTAGGACGATCCGCTCTTCGGTTTGCTGGGTTTCGGCGATCGCCTCGGCGACTTCCTGGGCCTCTTGGGCGGCGGCGGCGCTGCTTTGGAGGCGGGTGCGGCGAGGACTGTCATACTTGCGCTTGAGGGCACGCAGGTCTTTTTTGAGCGCCTTGAGCAGCTCATCGCGATTGCCCAGCAAGGTTTGTAACTGGGCAATGGTGCCCTTGAGTTCCTGGGCTTCCTGCTCCAAATTCTCCCGCTCAATCCCCGTTAGCCGCCGCATCGGCATCGCCAAAATCGCATCGGCTTGGCGATCGCTCAAATCCAACCGCACCTGCATTTGGGCCTTGGCCGTACTGCCATCCCGCGCCTGCCGCAGAATTTCAATCACCGCATCCAAATTCTCCAAAGCCGCCAGCAGCCCCGCCACCACCTCCAAGCGGCGATCGGCCACCTCCAGTTCATAGCGATAGCGCCGGGTTAGGGTTTCCTCCCGGAACTGCAAAAATTCTTGCAAGGTCTGCTTGAGGCTGAGCTGCCGGGGTTGACCGTCTACCAAAGCCAGGAAAATGGCCCCAAAAGTCGTCTGGAGCGGCGTTTTTTGGTAAAGTTCCTGCAAAACCTGGGCCGGATTCGCTTCCCGCTTCAGTTCAATCACCACCCGCATTCCCTCGCGATCGCTCTCGTCGCGAATATCGGCAATGCCGTCTAGCTTGTCGTTGTTGGCCAAAGCCGCCATTTTTTCGATCCAACCGGCTTTATTGACCTGGTAGGGCAGTTCCGTCACGATAATGGCCGATCGGCGATGGCGACCGCGACCGGGCTGGATTTGCTCCACCGTCGCCACACCCCGCACCGTCATGCTGCCCTTGCCCTGGGTATAGGCATCGTAAATCCCATCACTGCCGACAATCTCGCCCCCGGTGGGAAAGTCCGGCCCCGGAATCTTTTTCAGCAGCGCCGCATCGGACAGATCGGGCCGATCGATCAAGGCCACCAAGCCATCCACAATCTCCCCTAAATTATGGGGCGGCACATTGGTCGCCATGCCCACCGCAATCCCAGAGCAGCCATTGAGCAGCAAAAAGGGCAACTGGGCCGGGAGCACGATCGGCTCCTGCTGGGAATTGTCGAAATTAGCCGTAAAATCGACGGTTTCCTCGGCAATCTCCCCCAAAAGTCCCTCATTGCCAATGGGAGCCAGCCGCGTCTCCGTATAGCGCATCGCCGCCGGAGGGTCGTTATCCACCGAGCCAAAGTTACCGTGACCCGCCAGCAACGGGTAGCGACAGGAAAAATCCTGCACCAGCCGCACCAGGGCATCGTAAACCGCCTGATCCCCGTGGGGGTGGTATTTCCCCAGCACATCCCCCACCACCCGCGCACACTTGCGAAAGGGCCGATCGGGCAACAAGCCCAACTCATGCATTGCATACAAAATGCGGCGCTGCACCGGCTTTAGACCATCCCGCACATCGGGCAGGGCACGCCCCACAATCACACTCATGGCATATTCCAGATAGGAGCGTTGCATTTCTTGGTGCAAGGCAATGCTCACAACCCGCTCTTTGCCAAGGAGATTCAACTGGTCGGCCATGGGTTTTTAGTCCTGAGTTACTCGCGATGGGGCGTTGCTGAGGGGAGCGATCGGGCAGAAAGTTTTGAGGGAGCATCCCACTTTAGAAGAATCTCGGTAGGGGTCGTGCCCCTGTGCCGACCCTCTTCGCGGGGCAACCACGGGGGGTTTGCCCCTACCCAATCGGTTCATTTACCACAGTGGGGATACACCCAGTTCTAAGAGGCATGGATCGGGATCCCCTTGAGGTTATGCCAAAAAGAAGGGCATAAGGCAATCCTAACCCGCAAAACAGACGAGTACAGCCGCAGTCTGGCAGAACAGTCAGCGGGGAGACTTTATGTCTGATTTTTAACTTGTGTTTCACTTTTGCGAGACTTTTCTAAGATTTGTTTAGGGATGATCGAGAGAGCATATATCCTTAACAACAGTCGCAAGCGATATATTCAAGGCAGACGCTATGGCAACGGTTCTCATCGTAGAAGACGATCCAGCAAATATTTTGGTCTTTAGCAAGATTCTCAAAAAACGGGCCAGCCTGGATGTTCTGCATACAGAGGATGCGGCGGAAGTGCTGGAATTGGCAAAATCTGGCCAGATTGACCTGATTTTGATGGATGTTTCCCTCGCCCATTCATCCTACCAAGGGAAGCCGGTGGATGGCATTGCAATTACGCAGATGCTGAAGGAAAATGAAGAAACAGCGAGGATACCGGTTATTTTGGTCACGGCCCACGCCATGCGGGGCGATCGGGAGAATTTCCTCAGCCAAAGCGGGGCCGATAGCTATATTTCTAAGCCCGTGGTTGATCAACAAGCCTTTGTCAACCAAATTCAATCGCTGATTGCAGCGGCCTGACCCCCGCAGCCCGATCCATACCTGATCCATATCCGATCCGTAACAGGACTGGGGTAGGGGCAAACCCCCCGTGGTTGCCCTGGTTTTGCCGCCCCAGTGACGCAATTTGAGAGGCAACCCCCCCTGCTTGTCCTGGTTTTGCCGCCCCAGTGACG
>JBMTWK010000313.1:0-4691 GCA_049452395.1 Prochlorothrix sp.
GTTGCTGGTCAAACGGCTAGTAGCTTAAGGTCTGCTTTATAAATCAGCTCTAAGAAAGCTGCTGGATGGGGAGTTCCACTTCAAAGCAGGGGCCACCGCCTGACTGGGGTAGATAGCGCAACGCGCCCTGGTGCTGCTCCTGGACGATCGTCGCACTAATCGCCAAGCCTAAACCCTGATGGCCCCCCTTCTCCTTGCTGCTGACAAAGGGCTGAAACAGGTGGGGCTGAATATACTGCGGCACCCCTGGACCTGTGTCGGTAATTTGGATCGCGATCGTCGATCGATCCTGCAACTCAGGGGCATAGCCTTGGGGTCGCGTTTCCGTGGCAATGGTGATTTTCCGGGATTTTCCGTTAGGAACTAGGCTTTTGAGGGATTCTAGGGAGTTATTAATCAAATTCATAAAGACAATGTTTAATTGCTCCGGATAGCACTCAATCATCGGCAAGGGTTCATAGTTCTTTTCCAGGTGGATACGACGATCGGGCGATCGGGACTGAAAGTGATTGCCCAAAATAGTCAGCACACTATTCAAGACTTGATGAATATCCGCCTGGGTAGACTGACTGGGGTTGGAGCGACAGAAACTTCGTAGCGCAAAAATAAGCTGCCGCAAGCGATCGCTATGATTATGCAGCGTTCCAATGATTTGGGGCATATCCCGCGCCATAAAGTCCAAATCTAAACGGGTTAAGGCCGCCTGAATCTCCGTATAGGGGTTGGGGTAAGCGGTGCGATATTGCTGGAGTAGGGCCAAACTTTGGGAAATATAGTCATTGACCAGGGGCAGATTGCCATGGAGCACATTAATGGGATTGGTCAACTCAGCGATCACCCCATTGACCAGTTGGCTCGTGTGGCTGAGGCGTTGGGACTGCATGGCCTGGGTTTGTAACCGCACTTGGGCTTGGGTGCTTTCCCGCTCATACTGACTGACAACTTGGTCCAATGCGGTCAAAATTTGGGGCGCTTGGGTCACCAGATGGATTAAAGCAGGATGATTGAGGCTTAGATCCGCTGTAGGGCTGTCTAAGAGCTGCTGGCCCGCTGTGATATAGGCTTTCAACTGTCGATCGACCTGCCAGGGATCACCATAATAAAGCGCCTGAATTTCAGCAGAACAGTATCCCGAAAGCCCTAAATCCGCATCCCCTTCCGTTAAACCCCGGTGAATCCGGGCAAGCATCTCCAGCGTTTCCCCAAGCATCTCCCGACTGTTGCAAGTCCAGTCGAGTTGCGGACTAGAAACCCACTGCAACGCAGTCAGGGCAATCCGCTGGGAGAGCATACGTTGACGACCACTGAGGTTAACGGTGACGGCATTCATAAAGCGGGCTTCCAGCATTGAATAGTGAGGCATGGGTAGTGAAACGGCGAAGTATGGCAAATCACCTAAGCATTCCTACGATGGACCTAGCCTAACAAAAAATCTCATCCTGTGCGGTTTCCCCCATATCCCCTTAATAATCCTCCCATCCAGACTGACCCCTTCAGGAACAATCGCTTAAGGTTGCCGATGCCAGCGATGCTGTAGCTTATCTTTGCTGTCGCTTATCTTTGCTGTCGCTTATCTTTTAAACTATGACGCAGTGATCTAGCAGTAACTTATCTCCAGCAGTAACTTATCAGGATACGATGGCTCAGTTTTCTACCCTCCTCCAAAACCGGACTTTGCGATCGGGGCTGGCGATCGGCCTCTTCCTCGCCCTCATTGCCCTGCCCTGGGTCTTAATTGGGGTTCCCATCGCCCCCGGCGATCCCAGTGCCTATGTCGATCGGCCCTTCCATGACCTAGACGGCATTGGGCGCTTTTACCAGGGGCGGGAAATTGCCCAGGTGATGGGGCATCGGGGGGCGCGGTGGTTGGAGCGGCCTAGTCGGCAGTGGCAAGAGCAGCCGGATGTGCTAGTGCAGTTGCTGGGGCTGCGGCCTACGGATCAGGTGGCGGATATTGGGGCTGGGACCGGGTATTTAAGCTTTCGGATTGCGCCCTTAGTGCCAGAGGGGCAGGTCTGGGCTGTGGATGTACAGCCGGAAATGATTGAGATTTTAAGCACGATCGGTCAAGACTACGCTAAAGAGCTAGGAATCACCAATGTCAAGCCCATTTTGGGCACAGAGCAGGATCCCAATCTCCCCCCCGATCGCCTCGACTTGGCTTTAATGGTGGATGCTTACCATGAGTTTGCCTATCCCCGTGAAATGATGCAAAACCTTAAAACAGCCCTTAAACCGGGGGGAAAGGTCGTATTAGCAGAATATCGCGGTGAAGATCCCTGGGTGCCCATTAAGCGGCTCCACAAGATGAGCGAAGCCCAAGTGCGCAAAGAGTTAGAGTTTTTGGGGTTCCGCTGGCTCAAAACCGATGAGTCCTTACCCCAGCAGCATTTACTCTTTTTTGAGAACCCAGCCTAAGAGGATGTTGATAAATCTAAGAGAATCCCCCCTAACCCCCCTTAACAAGGGGAAAATCGAGATGTCCTCACCCCTAACAAGGGTGACCGAGGGGGATTATGGGGATTCTGGGGATTCTTCGGAGGTCTGCGCAATTCAGCGCGAGTTTCCAAACATCCTCTAAAAGAAGATTGGGGAAACTGCCCTGAGTCGCTCAGATCTCCCCTGGGAGCGCCGATTGGCGATCGGCTTTCTGATCGGGTGCATCCCACTTTAGAAGAATCTTGGTAGGGGTCGTGCCCCTGTGCCGACCCTCTTCCATCAGGGTGAGCAAGACGCTCACAACGCGGGCAAGATGCCCACCCTGGAAAGGGGATGGGAATTTTCAACCTGCTGTACTAGGCCGATCGATCGGCGGCCCGATCGCCAAGGTCACCTTATTGGGTCTGTCCTCACCTTGGCTCACCTCTGGGAAATAAGCTCAGCTTTACCACAGATGGTTCCAGCCAAAATATCAGATCCTGATCCCAGCCAGACCTGCCGATCGACTAGGGTTTAGCTCAGCTCCGCGTAGCATTTTGCAGCCCTTAATTAAAGTGTTCTTAAACATAGTTTACGCAGCTAAGGTTCTCAGTTTATATTCTCTTTAGAAGCTCTACAGCTAAACCCTACTACAGCACTCTAAATATTGTACGAATGTTATACACCCTAGCTGTAGTGCCGTAGTCCCTTGGCTGTAGCCCCGCGCATCTCTGTCCCTCGCCATCTCCCTTGATCATCACCAATATGCATCCCAACTGGATTTTTGCCCCCTCATGCAGACCCGTCTTGCGTTCTGCACTCTTAGCGGCTGCCCTAGTCACATTGCCTGACTCCCTAGCCCAGGCCCAACCCATCCTTGCAACTCCCGATGGTACGGGTACTCAGATCATTCCCCAAGGTCAAGACTTTTTGATTCAGGGGGGTACCCAGTCCGGTGCGAACTTATTCCATAGTTTTGAGCAGTTTGGCTTAAATACTGGGCAAGCTGCCATTTTTTTGGGCAATCCCGACTTGGCAAATATTTTGGGACGGGTGACAGGGGGGCAGGTGTCGGTCATTGATGGCCTCCTGCAAACCCAAAATACCAGCGCCAATTTGTATTTGATGAACCCGGCGGGACTGGTGTTTGGTCCCAATGCCAGTTTGGACTTGGGGGGATCGTTTACGGCGACGACGGCAACGGCGATCGGCTTCGGGACTAGCTGGTTCAATGCTACGGGTCCGGCGGATTATGCCACCCTGGTGGGGAGTCCCAACCAGTTTGCGTTTACGGGGCCGATCGGCGGCGCGATCGTCAATGAAGCTAATCTAGGGGTAAATCCAGGGGAAAGCCTAACGCTTTTGGGCGGAACCGTGGTCAATACGGGGAATTTAACCGCGCCCGGTGGGCTGATCCAGGTGCGGGCCGTACCCGGTGAAAGCGTCGTGCGCCTAGAGCAGGATGGCATGGTCTTGGCCTTGGATTTGCAGCCGCTACCAGCGGATGGAGCCTTGACCCAGGGCATTAACCCCCTCAGTTTGCCGGAGTTGCTGACGGGCGGCGCGGTGAGCCATGCTACGGCCTTGGTGATTGATGCCGATGGCACGGTGCGGCTGACCAGTGGCGGGTCTGCGGTGACCACAGGGGCGGGGAATGTGGCCTTTGGGGGAACGGCGACGGTGGATGCCGGTTCCCTAAGGACTGGGGGCCAGATCCAGATTATGGGCGAAAATAATCTCGATTTCCTGGGATCGGTCAGTGCCCGTGGCGGCGATTTCGGCGGAGATGGGGGATTTATCGACTTATCCGGGAAAGAAACCCTCAATCTAGTCGGAGATTGGTTTAACCGCGTCGATCTGGCCGCTCCCCAGGGAATCGCGGGCACCCTTTTGTTTGACCCCAATGACATCACCATTGTGGCGGGGTCTGTGACGGGGATTGGGGGCAGTCCGGCCAATGCCAATACCCTGGGGGCAGCGAATATTTCCACGTTTTTGAATACTAACGGCTCCTTGGTCATCGCGACGACGGGAAGCGGGGGCAGTGGCGACATTACCTTGGCCAGTGGCGCTGCGATCAGTTGGACCAGCAGCAATAACTTAACTTTGAATGCCGATCGCCGCATTGTTCTCAGTGGGGCCAGCATTACCAGCACCAGCGCCACGGGGGGTAATGTGACCCTCAATGCTCAAGATATCAATGGAGGGGCCGATCTTTTCTTAGAGCTAATTTATAAAGAGATTTTTAAGGTGGACCGAGGATCCCCAAGAAG